>JAXHSZ010000214.1:0-31491 GCA_034190725.1 Thermodesulfobacteriota bacterium | reverse complement strand
AATGGCTATCTTCCACAATCTCTGCGTCAGACTCAGATTTTAATCCTCAAAATACCCAATTTATTCATGCGGTTAAAATCTTCGTCTTCCTTGACCTTGTAAAAAAATATCTCATTTCTGGATGGATACTATATGAGTTGTCACCCTAGACGCATAAAGGATGACTGTTATTTCACTTTGAAATAAATTCTATTGTAGTCTTTATTGTGAACCGTGAGTAGGCAAAGCAATATACGGTGTTATCAAAAAAAAAATCCGATTGTGAATAGGTTCATGCGAAAAATGCTTGACAACGGAAATACAGTATGAGAGCTTTTCTGTTGTTGTTCAGCGGTGTGTAGGTTTTTGGCTCAGAAATTCTAAAGAGGGAGGGAACAAATGAAGAAGTTGATAGTTTTTGTAGCAATGATTTGTACACTGATATTTACTGTGCCTTTCAATGCGAATGCGGAGTTTGGACTTGGTTATGAGGGAGTGATTGCTGGCAACTTTCTTCAGGGCATTAGCGCTCGTGGATGGGTGGAAAACCTTGGATATGAAATCAATCTCTTCCAGTCTACAATTGATGTGGATGCTGAAGATCTCGGCTTTGACGACAGTGTGGATATCTTGATTTACGGTGGCAAGATACTATTTGCTGCTGTAGTAAATCAAAACAGTAAATTTTATCTGGGGCTTGACGCAGGCATGGGCTCTGTCGAGTTAGGAGATGAAGAGTTTGATGTCATGAGCTTCGGTCCCCTGTTTGGAGCGGAATATCGATTCCAGGAAATGCCTGAATTGGGTTTCAACTGGGAGGTAGGGTACAAATTTACCAACCTGGAATACGATGATGAGGATGTGGAACTGGGAATAAATGGCATAAGTATATCTATCGGAGTTCATTATTATTTTTAGAGAAGAGGCCATAACCCAAATTTTTCTTTTTACACATAATCATCTGAGCCAAAACACCTCCACCAAAAAGCAAAATGTAATTCTTATTTTTTTTCATGGGACACATCCATAGGGAGTAGCATCGGAGATTGAAATGAATTTAATCATACAAGGGGGGAGGATATACGATTCGAAGAACAATGTGAATGGAGATGTGAGAGATCTCTTCATAAAAGACGGCATGATCGTAGATGGTTTTGCCGGTAATGCTGAGAAGATTATAGATGCCGGCGGGAAGGCCGTTATGGCAGGAGGAATTGATATCCACAGCCACATCGGGACATACGGTTTGAATGTCATGAGAGGAACTTATGGATTCTACTCACCCTGGGAGATCGGATATACATATGCAAAGATGGGGTATACCCATGTGAACGAGCCTTTTATGACCCAACTTACAGCCAGCTCTGTTCATCATGAGCTGTCTTCAATACCCATATTGGACACCTCTTCATTTCTGGTCCTGAACCTGAGGGATATTGAAGGAAGGATCAAGACGACCAAATATATTGAAGAAGTTGAGACGATTCTAGGCGTCATCATGGCAAAGACAAAGGCAATCGGATTGAAAATATATGAACCCTTTGTGCGATATGCCCAGAGAATGTTCATTATGAGAAACGTGAAGGCACAGAAAGTACTGAACCTCCTTTCAGGGCTACGTATGGAAAGTTTCCCAAGAATAATCATGCATACTTCTCCTGATCTTTTGAAAGAAGAGATTGAAAATCCAGAGAATTTCCACTTTTCCCATGTTGGGTCCGCCATGGACAATGAAGATGCCTACCAGAAGATATTGGAGTATATAAGCAGAGGGGCGTCTGTGGATTTAGGATTGTTCGATTTCGCAAAAAACCTCAAAGTGTTGAACAGCAAGGAGACACAGGGTGAACTTTGTGGAAGCGTAGATATGGGACTTTTAGAACCTCTTCTCTTCTCTCATTCAAAAACCCCTGAGACAGAAGCTCCATTTCTGGCTTTAAACCTTGCATTGAGTGAGCCTTTTAAGTCCATATCCTTTTCAACGGACAGCCCCACCAATGCCTCATTCAAAGCATACCCTGAGATCTTTGCATGGTTGATGAAGGCCGAGAATAGGGAAGGTTTGTTCCAAAGAGAGCTTCCGGCATTTGAATACTCCCTTTTCGATATTTCAAGAATCACCAGGCAGAATCCTGCCGGTGTTCTGGGCCTTTGCAATAAAGGACACCTGGGAGTGGGGGCTGAAGCCGACATAGCCGTATATGATATCAATGAGGAAACGAAAGCACATGAACTGAAAGATCGGTTGAGTGAGTGTGCATTTCTGATAAAAGGCGGGGAGGTCGTCATTGAAGATCATAAAATATTAAATGATCAGCCTGAAAAGAAGACATATTACAGAGGAATCGGCGCGTCCGATGATGAAGCAGCAAAGATTTTGGCCAGGTACAGTACATTAAGATTTGGAAACCTTACAGTAGAGGATGTATTTACGGCAAAGGAAATTCAAGTATGAATAAACATGGCCCTTTTGTGGGTGATATGGAGTACGAGAATTCGTTGTTGCATCGGATTCTGAGAATGAGCATTTCACATTTTTTTATGGTGGAGTAAATTTTTCTTGTAATTTGTATTCCATTTAGTATATAGATAATAAGTCTTTGTTCTCATCTTTGAGATCTGATTCCTCATAGATCTTCAATCACTTCGCATTTTATCCTTTTTTGTATTCATCATACTTTCGCACCAACTTGGAAATATTGTACTATGCTACGAAATAATTGTAACGTGTTGAAATCCCAGAACCATTCCATTGCGAGATTGTGACATGAGAGGTTCTTTATACGTTTGAATTTTCGAGTTTTGCACCTGATATATTGACTTTTTCGCACATGTTGACAAATCTTTTTCTGAATTAATTTCTAATACAGAGGGAGGCATTCAGCCATCGATTTTCACCAGAACCGAATACGTAACTCTAAAACGACTATGCCCTCATTCTTCAAACAAGATTTTTGGTGAAATATATCTTGCCCCATTTATGGTTGAGTGCACACCGCTGAAGGCTCACAAATAAAAGGAGGTGACTTGATTTGGGTGGTTAGCAAGTATTGTGTCATATGCATTGGGAGAGAGCTTTAAAAGCATTTTTTTAGAGTTGACAATAATCAGAACTGATGTACGAATGTTTTAAGAGGTGAACCTTTTCGAATAGGAGGGAGAAGATATGGCAGGTAATCCGGGAAAATTGACTGCGAAAGTGGGAAAGACTGAGATAGATGTTCCCAAAACGGTGAGAGACATTCGGGGAATAGAAGACCTTGTAAAAGATGCAATCGAAGAAACATGGAATGAAAACCTTGTGAATCAAATCAAAGTATGGCTTACGCCTTTTGCCCACGCCAATGATATTGCGGAATGGGACAGTATCCTTCTTGAGAGGTACCCCCCCCTTTATACAAACACAGAGACAAGATGCAGTGATTGTTACCAGGGCCCGTGCGATTTGAGTAAAGGGAAAGGGGTCTGCGGCATAGATTGTGACACATACCAAGCAAAGCTCTCCTTACTTACCGCCTGTAAGGGTCTGGCTTCTTTTGTTTCAGACACTCGCGATCTCTTAGAATATTGTGTCAAAAAGCATGGAATTGACGCAGAGATAAAGTGGGGCCTTGCCATGACGTACGGTTATATGAATACTCTTGCCATTTCAGGGCAGAACCTGTACTCGCTGGCAGATGTAAATAAAGTATTGAGTTACGTTGAGGGCCAGTTGGCAGAGTTATTAACCGCTGCAAGCCACGGTCATGATTGTACAGTTACAGACCTGGAATCCAAGGTCTTTCATGCAGGTTCAGTGTTATTGGCTGCCATGGATGTTGCAGAAGCCTTAAGGTGGACATTCTTTGGGTTTCTCTGGTCAGGGGATCAGGAGTTATTGGATGTCAAAGACTATCCCAAGCCATATACACAAGTAGGACTCGGTACCGTCGACACAGACAAACCGGTCCTTGTCTTTGTGGGGAATGATTTTGTGCCTGCATATGAAGCAATACAATTTATAAAGAAAAATAAACTTGAGGACAAGATCGAAGTGTGTGGTGTTGGTTCAGTGGGTCATGATATGATCCGTTTCTATGAACCTGCCAAGTTACTCGTTACACCGGTGAAGCTCACCAAACTCTTGCGACTCGGTATAGTTGATGTCCTGGTGGTGAGTGACAGTTGCTGCAAGTCAAATATGCTGGAAGAGGCAGCCAAGACAGACACGAGGATTATTGCTACCAATTTCAAACAAAGTTTTGGTCTTACAGAGAGGAGTTTCGACTCTGTGGACGATATTGTGAAAGATCTTACTGAAGATCTCAAGGCCGTCTTAGTCTTTGACAAGGACAAAGCAGGGGAGATCGCTGCCAAGGCAGTACAGAAGGTAAAGGGAAAGAGAAAAAAGAGCTATCTGCTATCTGCTAATCAGGTGAAGGAACAGGCTTCCAAATGTGACGGATGCGATGCTTGCTTCAGGGCCTGTCCAAATAGGATTATCAGCAGCAAAGTGATACTGCCTGCAAAAGACGGCGACACATCCAAATTGGCCGAGCTGTGTGACAGCAGTCTCTTTTGCGGCAAGTGTGAGGCTGCATGTCCTCAGGATATACCCATTATGGATATGATCCTGGCATCCAGCTCGGAAGAGATCAAGGAAGACAATGTCCGAATGCGTGCCGGGAGAGGGTTCATTAGCCAGTTGGAGGTACGGGACATCGCCATTACAGGTTTTAATCTTCCGGGTGTCGTCAATATAACGGGCTGCGGAAATTATCCTGGGAGTGACAAAGACGTGGGCTGGTTGACCAATGAGTTTGTGGATTCCAACCTTGCTATTACCGTTACCGGTTGCAGTGCGCAGGATGCTGCCCGTTATTTTAATGAAAAGACCAAGAAGTTTATATTTGAACAGTTTCCGTCCCTTTACAATCCCAGGTGTTTGGCCAATATAGGAGGGTGTTCATCCCAAGGGATGCCCATGACTTCGCCAACATACAAACTTGGATATCTGGGTTACCGCTGCCCGTACAAAGCCACCTTTGAGATGCTGTCTGATTTTATGATCAAATGGCCTGCAATTTTAATCTTGTGGGGGCCTGCAACAGATGTCATGTATACCATTGCAGCCGCGCATGCAAGATCATCCATTAAGGTGATAGTTGGTCCTCATGGGTCGAATTTCAAGAGATATTTAACAGGCAATAAGTATGATAGAAGTAAATGGTGGTCTCTCCATGGGCTGGAAAACTACAAGAAGGAAATAGAGCCCCTTCCTGAAAACCTTATCTATCCTGTGGAGACGAAAGAGGAAGCAGTTGCTCTGACCTATAAGATGTGTATGGGCTTCCAGGAGTTTGAAACCACCCGAATGGGCAAGTTCGATCTCTGGCTCAACGCATATAAGAAGTGGTTCGGCAAAACAATGCCAGATGATTGGCATCTGTTTGTGAAACGAGATGTGGAGCTGCCGTTTACGAAGAAAGCAAAGATGCTGAGATTGCTTGCCGAAGAACATGGATTTGAGATCGATAAGAAGCGGGGGAGGATCACCAAGTTCAAACACAGAGACGGCAGAATGTTAGATCCAGGTGAAATCGTTGAAGAGTATGGCATGAGAGTAGGTCTGTATACGACCTTTTTGTCCAGGTTGGTCTATAAGATAAGAGCAGATAGATTAGAAGAATAAACCCTGTAGGGAAGAAAGGAGACGGATATGAGCGCAACAGCGGTTGATATAGCAAAGTCTTTAAAGGACAAAAAAACATTATTGTTTACCGGTGCTCTGTGTGATACGCTTGAGATCGGTGGGAAGAAGCTTTTGGAGTATGCAGCGGAGATCGCAGAGGGAGCAGGAATTCCTGTGGCGGCAACAGGGAACACTATTGCCGGCCTAGTGGATAAAAATCTCACCACGAAAAAAGTCTTTGCCATGGATATAATCAACTACATGAGGGCCGAGAAATGGGAAGAGCCACTGTTCAAGGAGAAACCGGAGACGTTGGCTTTTATTGGGTATTATCCCAGCTTTCTCAACATGATGCTTACCGCATTGGGTGACACAAAGACTGTGACTCTCGATAACGTGGCCCTTGAGGAAGCAACCCTTTCTCCTCCGGATCTGAACCTGGACGATTGGGCCAAGTTTCTTAATGATGTGATAGGAGAGCTGAAAAAGTAAAAAGCACAGATCCTTTATAATTGCATCGGAAACCATGAAAAATAGGGGCGGATTATGGAGATACATATATCTATCACAATTCGCCCCTTTGTTTTTCAATAAGCTTCATGCAAATGTGTGTTCAAATGGTGACCATGAAAGGGAAGACACCTCACCCACAAAAGAGTAAGATCAAGGAACATGAATAAGGAGGCACGGAAATGGAAAAGAGTTCAGAGGAAATGATCGCAACTGTGGGAAAGAACAAGATAGACATTACTAAAACAGTAAGAGATATTAGAGGGATTGAGGATCTGGTAAAAGACGCCATAGAGTCCATATGGAACCCAAACCTGGTGAATCAGGTAAAAGTTTGGCTTCAACCCTTTGCCCATGCTAATGATATAGCAGAGTGGGACAGAGTGCTCTTAGAAAGATACCCCCCCCTTTATACTAACATCCAAACCAGGTGCAGCGACTGCTATCAGGGGCCATGCGACCTGAGTAAAGGGACAGGGGTATGCGGTATAGATTGTGATACATACCAGGCAAAACTCTCTTTACTCAGTGCCAGTAGAGGTCTGGCTTCTTTTGTATCGGATACGAGGGAAATTGTAGATTACTGTATCAAACGGCATGGAATTGAAGCACAGATAAAATGGGGAAAGTCCATGGCTTACGGCTACATGAATAGTAATGTTTTTGCAGGACAGGATCTCCGTAGCCTGGCGGATGCAAATAAAGTTCTTACGTACGTGGAAGCACAACTCGCAGAGCTCTTAACCTCAGCGAGCCACGGTCATGACTGTGATATCATCGATCTGGAATCCAAAGTCTTTCATGCAGGTTCTATGTTATTGGTTGCAATGGATATTGCAGAAGCCTTGAAATTTACATTCTTTGGTTTTCTCTCGGCAGGAGACCAAGAATTGTTGGATGTTAAGGACTATCCCCAACCATATACCCAAGTAGGACTCGGTACAGTTGATAAAACAAAACCGGTTGTTGTATTTGTGGGGAATGATTTCTTACCCGCCTATGAGGCTGTACAATTTATAAAAGAAAATAAACTCGAAGATAGGGTCGAGGTTTGTGGCGTTGGCTCAGCCGGTCATGATTTGGCCCGATTTTATGAACCGACAAAAATACTGGTAACACCTGTAAAGCTCACCAAACTCCTGCGCATGGGCATAGTTGACGTTCTGGTTGTGAGCGACAACTGTTGCAAGGTGAACATACTGGAAGAGGCTGGAAAAACAGACACCAGAGTAATTGTAACCAGTTTTAAACAGAGTTTTGGCCTTACGGAGAGAAGTTTTGACCCCGTTGATGACATAGTAAAAGACCTCACAGAAGATCTCAAGGCTGTTTTAATCTTTGACAAGGAGAAGGCAGGTGAGACCGCAATCAGGGCAGCACAGAAGGTAAAAGGAAAAAGGGAAGACACCTATCTGCTATCTGGTGACCGGGTCAGAGAGTACGCTTCAAAGTGCGATGGATGTGATGCATGCTTCAGGGTTTGTCCAAATAGGATTATCAGCAGTAAGGTAATATTGTCTGCAAAAAACGGCGATACGTCCAAATTAGCAGAGCTGTGTGATAGCAGTCTCTTTTGTGGTAAGTGCGAGGTTGCATGTCCTCAGGATATACCCATTATGGACATGATCCTGGCATCCAGTTCGGAAAAAATCAAGGAAGACAATCTCCGTATACGAGCAGGAAGAGGTATTATTAGTCAATTGGAGGTGAGGGATCTTGCCATTACTGCCTTCAGCCTTCCAGGTATGGTGAGTATAACGGGGTGCGGTAATTATCCTGGAAGTGATAAAGACGTTGCCTGGCTGGCCAATGAGTTTGTAGATTCCAATTTTGCTGTAACAGTTACCGGATGTGCCGCAGCTGATGCCGGACGCCACTTTGATGAAAAGACCAAAAAATGGCTTTTTGAGCGCTTTCCATCCCTATATAATCCCAGGTGTATAGCCAATCTCGGTGGGTGTTCTGCACATGGACTGGCAATTACCTCACCTGCTTACAAACTCGGCTATGTTGCCTACAAATGCCCCTATAAGGCCAGCTTCGAAATGCTCGCCGATATGATGATTAAAGGAGCCTCTGTTTTAATCTTGTGGGGACCTGCAACTGAGCTTATGTACACCATGGCAGCAGCTCACGCAAGATCAGGTATTAAAGTCCTGGTTGGTCCTCATGGCTCGAATTTTAAGAGATTTTTAGCAGGTAACAAACATGATCGAAGCAAATGGTGGTGTCTACACGGATATGAGAACTATAAGAAGGAGATCGAACCACTCCCGGAACACCTTATCTATCCTGTGGAGACAAAAGAGGAGGCCTTTGCTTTGGCCTGTAAGCTCTGTTTCGGTTTCCAGGATCTTGATGCTTCCAGGGTGAATAAGTTCGACCTTTGGTTGAATTCATACAAGAAGTGGTTTGGCAAAACACTCCCTGATGATTGGCACCTCTTTGTCAAGAAAGATGTGGACATGCCGATGACAAAAAAGGCCAAATTGATGAGGCTACTGGCAGAGGAGCATGGGTTTGAGGTGGACAGGAAGCGAGGTCGAATCACCAAGTTTAAGCATAGGGACGGCAGGATGCTGGACCCTGGTGAAATGGTAGAAGAATATGGGATGAAAGTAGGTCTGTACGCTACTCTATTGCCCAGGTTGGTCTATAACGTAAGGGCCGACAGAGGTGAGGAGTAGCAAAAAGATTGAACTTATTTTTTGCACAGACTCTGAGCAAAGGCTCTATTCGGAATGCCGGCAATTTTTTATTTGACTTCTATGATGAGGTTGGTTAAAAAAAGATAAAAGGTTTGCGGATCTTATGTGAGATATGTTTACTGGAGGATATGAGATTTTCGATCTTAATTATTGATAAGTAGGGGCAATTCATGAATTGCCCCTACCGCGTGTAAAGTTTTAGAAGGAGATATGATACTATGTATGAGGAGAAAGAGGAAAAGTTTACTAAAGAAGAAGTAAAGGAGGGCGTTGAGAAATTCCTCAAATATGTGGGGTACACAATCCTGGAACCGAAGTACATAGGTTTCACTCTTCCCGACATTCATGTTAAGAGAAAAGAAGGGAAAGACAAGTACGAAATGATCGGGGTGATAAAGAGAGATGTAAGCCAAGCCATTGAGGGATTTAGAGAACTGGCTGCAGCCAAGTATGTTTTGGGAAATAAGGTGGATTACGCTTTGATACTCCCCCCTGTGAGCGAGTACTTCTTCCTTGCATTTCTTATCAGGGAGGAAGAATGGTGGTTTACGGTTAAAGATCATACATTTATGTGGTGGTTGGTGAATCCGGAGAGGGATAAGGTGGATTGTCTTGTGGGTTGGCCTCAGGATAAGAAATTTGGGGACTATTTCAGTATGACTGCCAGCGCTGATGGGCTGATTTCTCGGGAGGCAGCCCTTAAAATGGATGAGGATTTCTGAAAGCCTTTAAAACTGTATGAAAAATGGTGTAGGATATGTTGCTTGACCACACAAAACTCAACGAACTCTCTTTTGAGATGGGGTCTATACGGCCTCCCAGTGAAGGCGGAAGTTACTCTCTCCTGATAAGGGTGACCAGAAATTGTCCATGGAACCAGTGTACCTTTTGCTATGGTCGACCGTACAACCATGAAAAGTTTCAAATGAGGACAGTGGACGAGATCAAATGTGATATCGACACTGTGAATACAATATACAAAGAGATACGAAAAGTATCTTGGGAGATCGGCTGTGCCGGCAACATAGACAATATGGTGGGAAGCACACTCATACGAAGGATCCCACAGTTGAGCAGCAATCAAAGTTTCATCAATGTGTTCAACTGGCTTCATTCAGGAGCACGAACGGCCTTCCTGCAAGATGCCGATTCCCTCATTGTTCCCTCATCCCAATTGGTTGAAATCATCATGTACCTCAAGGAGAGTTTTACCACGCTCGATAGAGTAACTTCGTATGCGAGAGCGAAGACGTTATACAAAAAGAAACCAGAAGAAATTTTGCAACTGAGACTAGCAGGGTTGTCAAGACTCCATATGGGATTGGAGACAGGGGACGATGAGTTACTGTGGAAAGTTAAAAAAGGGGTATCCGCAGAAGAGCATATTTTGGCAGGAAAGAAGGTGATGGATGCTGGCATAGAACTCTCGGAGTATGTTATGCCGGGTTTAGGTGGAAAGGCCATGTCAAATCAACATGCAAAAAATACTGCAATGGTTTTGAGCGCCATAGATCCAAATTTTATACGGTCGAGGCCGTTTACTCCCATACCTGGCACACCTCTCTTTGATTCATACAACAATGGAGAATTAGAACTCCTTTCGCCCCATGAATGTCTGGAAGAAATGAAGATTTTTGTTGAGACATTGAATATAACAGGCAGGGTTTGCTTCGATCATTTTAGGAATCCAGCGTACCGGATTGAAGGGAGACACCTGACCCATCTCTTGAAACAGGATTATGACGGATACAAATTTCCGGAAGAAAAAAGGGTCGTTCTTTCTCTCATAGAAAAAGGCCTGAGTATAAGTGAAGAGAGATTTCTGCAACCCGAGGATTATATTCGTATGGGGAGCTTGTAGGTTTCAGTTGCAGTGTAAAGAATAAGAAAATCCTTATGATCAGAATACAGTAATTCAATACCATCATTCAGTGAACATTGGAGACAAGGAGGTATTTCGCTATGGAGGAGATCTTAAGCAAATTTTTTGAGATCAGCAAGGATCCTTATACACAAGTCTCTAAATGGAAAGAGAAGAATGAGAAGAAGGTTGTGGGAGTGTATCCCATGTGGATTCCGGAAGAGATTGTCCATGCCTCAGGGATGCTGCCGGTGGTTCTATGGAGGGGGGATGAACCCGTCACCATAGGTCATGCCCATGTGCCCCCTTTTAACTGTGGAATAACAAGGAGTTTCACTGACGATGCCCTCAGAGAAAAACTCAAGTTTCTGGATGGAATGATATTCTACCGTATGTGTCTTCAAGAGATTAGCCTTGAGTTTATCATGGAACATAATGCACAGCCAAAACCTGAGTATATCGGATATTTCTATTTTCCGGCAGTCTTTGACAGGAATCCTGCCCTGAAGGAATTCTTGATCGATGAATTACAGGACTTTAAGAGAGATATGGAAAACTTGAATGGAATTGAAATCACCAATGAGTCTCTTAAGAAAAGTATCCAGATTTACAACAAAAATAAAGAAATCTTAAGAAATCTATATGAATTGAGAAGAAACAGCAGCGGCAAGATAAAGGCAAAAGAGGTTCAAGCAATAGTCCATTCGAGTATGCTTTTACCTAAAGAAGACCACACCAGGATGATGGAAGAGTTGCTTCCCCAGTTGGAAAAGCGGAAAGCAGCAACAAATGGCAAGATTAAGGTGATTTTAACCGGCGCCCTTTGTCAGACCGTCCAAGGTGATCTTCTGGATCTGATAGAGGATTTAGGCATGGAGGTTGTGGACGATGATATGTATGTAGGCTCAAGGTATTTTGCGCTGGATGCAAATGTCAATGGCGACCCCATCCAGGCATTGGCTGATCGTTACATGGAGGATGAACCAGTATGTCCCACCAAGGGAGAATGGGCAAAGAATTGGGGTGAACATCTCATAGATGTGGTAAAGCAGAACAAAGCAGATGGTGTCATCTCTCTCCTTATAAAGTTTTGTCCGCCGCATCTTTGCTGGTATCCTGCAGTGAGAGAAAAACTGGCTGAAGAAGGAATACCCCATACGATGATAGAGGTGGAACACGAAGTCACTTCCTTGGATCCGGTGAGAACCAGACTGGAGGCTTTCACAGAGATGATAAAAGGAGGAATCTGATGGCAAAAGAATACAGACAGAACAGACTTGAAACCACCAGGAATATGGGGCCGTTGGTAGACAAACATTGGGCTGATCTCAGGGCCGCAAAAGAGAAAGGACAGAAGGTTGCCTGGTCAGCGGGTCCGGCTTTTTTACTCCCCTATGCCATGGGGATGAAATGCCATTTCATGGCAGGCTACGCAGCATATTGCGGGGGACGCAAAGCCGCAGACCAGGTGATCGAAGCTGCGGAATCAGGCGGTGACCTTATAGACACGTGTTCGTATCACAAGCTTCATACAGGTATGTTCTATGCGGTGAAAGAAGGGATTCCAATACGAGAGGATGTTATCCTTCCAATACCTGACTTAATGATCAGCGCCCGTCTCTGTCCTGAACAATCCCATTACGGTGAGTCCCTTGCCCAGAGGTTTAATGTTCGGGTAGCAGGAATAGATTTCCCCATACCACGCAAAAAAGAAGACACTCCAAAGATAGAGAAGTTTGTTGTAAAGCAGCACAAAGAGGTTCTCATTCCTCTATTAGAAGAGATATGCGGCAAGCCATTTGATTATGACGAGATGCGAAGGATATTGAAAGTTGAGAAAGAAGCTTGCCTGATACGAAATGAATGTTGGGAGTTCATGAAACGAAAACCGGCCACTTGGACCCTTTGGGACTATGGGGTGAGTATAGCACCTATATTCTATATGATGGGCAATCCAGCGGGCATAGAGTACTATAAGAAACTCAAGGCTGAGTTAGAAGAAAGGGCATCAAAGAATATACCCGCCATCCTCCCGGACGGGGAGAGGTTTCGTATTATGTGGGATGGTTGGCTTCCATGGGCATTTTTAGGAATATTCATAAGGAAGCTTATCCCTAACGGTGTCATTCCCATTTGCGGGAGATATCCTTGGGAGTTTTTCCCCCATCCTGAAATGATAGACCCGGATGCCGATGATATAATAGAGAACTGGGTGCACCAATGGTATGGGGGCCAGAATATCATGTGGCATGACTTCCCAGGGGGTGCTCTTGAACTCATTGAAGAACTCATAGAGGACTATTCCATAGACGGGATAATCTTTTTTACTTCGAAAACATGCAGAGCATGGCTGGCCCATCCGGACCTGATGCATATTGCAGAGAGAAAATTCGGCATTCCAGGTGTACTCATAGACGCTGATATGGTTGATTCACGTATGGTTTCCGAGGCACAGATAGACAGCAGACTTCAGGCCTTCATAGAGAGAATGGACGCCATGAAAAGAAGATAAAACAATACGATCAAAAGAGGAGGTTTTTTTTAATGGGAAACACTTTGGTTGATGAGAGAGATGTTCATTTTGTTTTGTACGAGCAGTTGGATGTGGAAAAGCTGTGTAAAACGCAGAAGTACAAGGATTTTACGAAGCAGGATTTTGACATGGTCATTGAGGAAGCAAGGAAACTGGCCGTAAATGTTCTTTTGCCCACAAATGGTCCGGGAGATAAGGAAGGATGCAAGTATGAGAACGGAAAAGTAAAAGTGCCGGAGTGCTTTCACGAAGCCTTCAGACTCTATATAGAAGGCGGTTGGCTTACCCCAACTGAGGATCCTGAGATAGGTGGGCAGGGATTGCCTTTTACGGTGTTTGCACCTCTGGAAGAATACTTTGCTGGGGCAAACGGTGCCTTGGGGGGGTATGTAATGCTCACCCATGGGGCGGCCAAGTTGATTGAGATCCATGGCACGGAAGAGCAGAAGAAAAAATACATGGAGAAGATGTACGCAGGACAGTGGACAGGAACCATGTGCCTTACAGAACCGGGGGCAGGAAGCGATGTGGGCGCTACAAAGACGACTGCAAAGAAGAATGAAGATGGAACATACACAATAACAGGCACAAAATCTTTCATCACAGCCGGGGAGCATGATCTGGCTGAAAACATAATCCATCCTGTTCTTGCCAGGATTGAGGGTGCACCTCCTGGAACAAAAGGCATATCCCTCTTTCTTGTACCGAAGATCAAGGTGAATGAAGACGGGAGTCTCGGCGAGGAGAATGATGTCTTCTGCAGCGGTATCGAGCATAAGCTGGGTATTCACGGCTCAGCCACAACGACTCTGAATTTCGGAGATAACGGGAAGTGCATCGGTGAACTTTTGGGTGAAGAGAATAAAGGGATGAGGATCATGTTTCATATGATGAATGAGGCCAGACTGGGCGTTGGGCTTCAATCTTTAGGCCAAGCCAGTTCCGCTTATCTGAATGCCGTTGCATATGCAAAAGAAAGGCTTCAAGGGGCCAGTATTTTAAGTATGGGAGATCCTCATGCTCCCCAGGTGGCCATAATCAATCATCCGGATGTTCGAAGAATGCTTCTTTGGATGAAGAGTTATGTGGAAGGGATGAGGGCCTTTACATATTATATCTCCTTTTGTCAGGATATGGAAATTGTCGCACCGGACGAGACTGAACGAGAAAAGTACGCAGACTATATTGCACTATTGACCCCCATATGCAAAGGGTTCTTTAGCGATATCTCATTTCAGGTGATCAAGGAAGCCATCCAAGTATACGGCGGATATGGGTACTGCTGTGAATACCCTGTGGAGCAATTGCTCAGGGATAACAAAATCGCCTCCATATACGAAGGCGCAAACGGTATTCAGGCCCTGGATCTCGTGGGAAGAAAGCTTGGGATGAAGAAGGGCACTGTTTTAATGAACTTCTTCACAGACCTCAGCAATTTCGTAGAAGAGAATAAATCAAATGAAACTCTCAAAACGTGTTTTGAGGAGTTGGATAAGGCGAAGAATGCTCTGGCAGATGTGAGTATGTATTTTGGACAGATTGCCAGGGGACCGGATTTTATGGTGCCACTTATAAACGCCTATCCATATCTGGAAACTTTTGGTCGGGTCGTTATTGGGTGGATGCTCCTCTGGCAGGCCGTTATAGCTGACAGGAAGCTCAAAGAGATCATTACCAAGGAGGGGGCATCTGACGAAGAAGCCGTGAAGAAACTGATTTCAGAGAACAAAGACGCGGCTTTTTACAGTGGGAAGCTTGCTTCTGCCAAATACTATTCAGGTTCGGTTCTTCCTCTGGTGAGCGCAAGTGTTCAATCCATGAAAGAGGGGGATAAGACAGTTGTTGAGATGGCAGAAGAGTCCTTTGTGTCGTAAGGGGCATCTCTTCTGATAAGATAATCCGTAGGGGTAGATTTCAAACCCACCCTTACAGAAGCCTTCATACAGTGAGCATGTATACTGTATGGGACCAATCAATTAATCTATGAAGAAAGGACTGAACCATGATGATTTCTGATTTCCAGGAAAAGTATGCAAAGCGTCACGAAATTGCGAAGCAGTGGAAGAATGAAGGGAAGAAGATTTTCGGTTATTTCTGCGGTTATGTCCCCGAAGAATTAATAGATGCCGCAGGCATCATACCTGTGCGGATATTAGGATCACTGGATAAAGTCACTCTGGTGGACACTCATCTGCAAAGCTTTATATGTGCCTTTGCGAGAAGTTGTCTTGACCAGGGTTTGAAGGGCACATACGATTATCTTGACGGGATTGTAGCCTCAAAGACATGTGATATTATGAGAAATATGCCGAGCATCTGGTCGAGAAATATCGACATCCCTTTCACTGCTTACATTGGTGCGCCTGCAAAGAGAACCGATGCGGCAAGGGAGTGTCTTATTGAGGAGTTTAAGATTTTACGGTCAAATATTGAGGAATTCATCGGCAAGAAGATTGACGACGAGTCCATAAATAAGTCTATAGAGATTTATAATCAGAGCCGCATTCTGCTCAGAGAATTATACGAATTGAGGAGTGATGACAACTCGTCACTTTCGGGCAGCGATTTTTATCAAGTGGTTAAGGCTGGTTTTGTAATGCCAAAAGAAGAATACAATGGGATGCTCTCAGCCTTGAAGAGTGATTTGACCTCTGCCCAGTCGTCCAATGGCGAGGGTGTGCGCCTTTTGGTCTCCGGCTCAACCTTCGAAGATGTCAACGTACTGAAGATGATAGAAGAAGCCGGTGGGAATATCGTATCTGATGACCTTTGTGTTGGAAGTCGTTATTTTTGGGATCGTGTAGAGCCGGGTCCGGACCCAATAAGAGCTCTGGCGGATCGTTACCAGATGAGAGTCACATGTCCTTGCAAGCACCCGTCTGATGAGAGGCTTGAAAGGATACTTGAAGAGGTCAAGAGAAACAAGGTACAGGGAGTGATATCCATCGTGCAGAAATTCTGTGATACTCATCTCTTTGAGTATCCGTATATGAAGGGTGTTCTGGAAAAGAACGACATCCCTTTTCTCTATCTCGAAACAGAAGACAGGTTGGGTGAAGAAGGACAATTCAAGACCAGGGTTCAGGCATTTGTTGAGATGTTGCAATAGGATACGGTTATTGACTGATGCTGACTTAACTCATAAACCTTTTTAAAGGAGAGAGGATTATAAGATGAGCGAGAAGCAACCCGAAAAAAAGAAGAAGAGGCTAAAGACTGCAGAAAAACTAGGGAAACTCATGGCAGATTATTATACTGAATCTGCCATGATAAAGGCCCAGAAAAAGCCTGTGGCATGGCTTACATCCGTAGCCCCAGTTGAAATATGTTATGCTATGGATGTCTTCCCTGTTTATCCTGAGAACTATGCGACAGTATGTGCCGCAAGAAATTTGTCTGCGGAATTTTGTGCTGCCGCCGAAGCAAAAGGTTTCTCCACGGATCTTTGCAGCTATGCACTCAACAACTTCGGTTCCATATACCTTAACAAGGGTCCTTTTATGGGCCAGGGGATTCCAGAGCCGGATATGTTGATCGCCACGGAACATGCCTGCTTGTCAATGGCCAAATGGTGGGAGGAGTTGGCCAGACATTTCGATGTGCCTCTGTACGTTGTTGATGCTTCCCTGCCGGTTGGCGATGAAATAGCTCCTTATCAGGTCAAGTATTTTGCAGATCAACTGAAAGAACTGGCTGAGTTTGTTGAAAAACATTCAGGAAATAAATTCGACATGGACAAATTCAAAGAAGTGCTGACATATTCCGATGAAGCCAGTGCATTGTTCCTGGAGGTAGCAGACCTGAGAAAGACAGTGCCCAGCCCGGTCAGCCCTATTGAAATGTTCACCAATATGTTTCCCCTGGTGACCCTGGCTGGGAAGAAGGAATCTGTCGATTTTTATAGGGAGTTTCTTGAAGAGATAAAGGACCTTGCAAGCAAGAAAGTGCCGGCAGTACCCAATGAAAAGTACAGACTCATATGGGATCTTTTTCCTGTGTGGTACAATCTCAAATTGTTCAAGTATTTGGAAGAGAGGGGCGGTGTTGTGGTAGCCGATGTCTATGCAACCGCCTTTGGTGGAAGTATAGATATTTCCAGGCCGTTTGAAGGGCTTGCAGAGAGATACGTGGGCAATCCACTTTTGTCATTTGGTGTTCAAGAACAGACAGAATTGTACAAACAAATTATAAAGGATTTCCATGTAGACGGAATCATCTTTCACTCAAACCGAAGTTGCCGCATGGCCTCCATGGGACAGTACGATGTGAAGCAAGGAATATATGAGGACCTCGGCATACCGGGTGCTGTTTTTGAGTCTGATTTCGTCGATCCCAGGACATATTCTGATGAACAGGTGAAGGATACCTTGGATTCTTTCTTTGAGATACTGGAGTCAAAGAAACAATAGGTTTCTGATGGAAGTATTCACTTTTTTTTGAAGACGGCAAATATTCAATTTAACTTGCAATTATCACAGGGGGCTGGACCTTGATTCAGGCCACATGGAAAAACGTGAAAAAGGGGTTGAAAAAGCAATTTTTCAACCCCTTTTTATTTGAGAGACCGTATCCTACGGTCTTTTTCATGAACCTCACGAAAAACCGCCGGAACCGCATGACGGGGATGACCCCACAGAGTCAAAAGATGAAACATCAGCGCTTCCCATTGAATTGCAGCATGACATGAGTTTGTCGGGGTGTAGTTCTTTACACACAGGACAACTGACGGTTTCATTCCCTTCACCCATCTTCTGCAATTCCTCAAATACATGATTGCATTTTCGGCATCGATATTCATAAATCGGCATACTTCCGTCCTCCTTTTCTGTTCGATAGGATTTCTCTTCTAAAGAGATTTATCTTTCTTTTCCAAGCGTCTTCTTCTCCTTCTCTGATTCCCAAGCAATACATTGACTCCTGAACTTGCAATATGATTGAGGGTCCTTACATACGATGCATTCTTTGCACTGTCCTATATTGAGCTTCTGGCATATGGCAAGAGCCTTATTGTTTGGATGAGTCGTGCAGAACAAAGTAATGATTCCTCCCTATGAATTTTTCAACTTATGCGATTAACCAGGTTTGCGGTATGCACCGGAAAATGGTGAGCTTTTTTAGCCGCACAATTGAAAATTCTTACAAATACTCTTGAGTAAAGGCGTCTTTTTTATTTCTCTTTCAAGTGATGATGTATACAAAATATAATTCCTTAAATTGCATTTGTCAAATTGTTCAGTATGGAGTTGAGATTTTCCGTTTTTCCGTTTTCATGATAAAAAATTGACATTAATCCGAACGCCAAATGCAACAGTTGTTCCTTCAAAAACCCTCCTGATCCAAAATATCTCGGATTTTTTGTGATATATCTTTCGTGTTGAAAGGCTTTTGGATAAATCCATTGCAACCCCGATTCAGTATTTCTGTGGCCTGGCCGTTCACACTGTATCCGCTGAACAGGAGGACTTTTACATGAGGGTTGATACCTTTCAATGCATCATAGACCAAACCACCCTTCATATCAGGCATGATCATATCAAGTATGATCATATCAATCCGGTCTATGTTTTCGCTATATACATCTATTGCTTCTTCTCCGCTACGAGCTACGAGTACGTCATATCCTATCTTTTTTAATAGCTGTGTGCTGACTTCGATAATCACTTCCTCATCGTCTACCAGAAGAAGAGTCTCTGTGCCTCTCACGAGCTCTTTCGGCAACTCTTTTTCTCTCATGATACCTTTTTCCGATGCGGGCAGATAAATATAAAATGTAGTGCCAATATCCTTATAACTGTTTACATTAATGAAACCTTTATGGTTTTTTATGATTCCGTACACAGATGCAAGTCCCAGACCAGTACCTCTTCCCATTTCTTTTGTGGTAAAAAAAGGCTCGAATATCCTCTGTTGGGTGGTTTCATCCATGCCCTCTCCTGTATCGGTTATGGAAATCCTCACATACCTGCCTGGTTGAACCTGATATGCCATAAAATTGTTTTCTTCGAGGACAACGTTTTCCGTTTGAAGAAAGAGCTTCCCACCTCCAGGCATAGCCTGCCATGCGTTTACACAAAGGTTTAAGAGGACCTGCTCTATTTGACCTTGATCCACTTCTGCGGCCCAAAGATTCTTCTCGTATTTTCCTTGAATACTGATCTCCTTTTTCGTCCGGCCAAACATATGATTCTGTTTCTTTACAAGTTCGTTTATATCTGTCGGTTTTGCCTCATATCTCCCTCCTTTGGCAAAACTCAAGAGTTGTTTTGTAAGATCAGCAGCGCTTCTTACATATTCTTCGATCCCTTTCAGATGCTCAAAATGGAAATGAGTTGAGAGAGTATTCATCAGCATTAAAGAGGTGCGTCCCTGGATTCCCATGAGTATATTGTTGAAATCATGTGCGATACCGCCAGCCAATGTACCAATGGCTTCCATCTTCTGTGCCCGCAGAAATTGGGCTTCCAGTTCCTTCTTTTCGCTTATATCTCGGACGTTCCCTTGGATCCCTTCAATGTCCCCGTCCTTTGTTCGTCGTATGGTGGCAGTGACAAGGCAGTCTATCTCCCTTCCGTCCTTTTTGCGAAATTTTGTTTCATAGTCTTTTACAAATCCATTTCTACTGATCTCCTGTTGAAGCATCGATCGATTATCCGGGTTGGCATACAACTTCCTTACGTCGATTCCAATGGCATCTTCTCTTCTATACCCTATCAGTTCAAGGGCAGATTGGTTTATATCAATAAGAATACCCTTATTACTGGAGATGAAGATGGCGTCTCTCGACTCCTCGAAAAGTGTACGATATTTCTCTTCACTCTCCTGAAGGGCTTTCTCTGCTCGTTTCCGAGACGTAATGTCCATCAGTGATGCAATCCTGCTCAAAGTGCCAGGTATCATGTCCACTTTTATAAATATGTCTTTCTTGTTCCCTTGTCTGTCTACGAATTGAAACTCATACTCAGTGGGCGCTTTGGATCCTGCTTTACTTCTTTGAGCATGATATTCTTTCATCCTTTTCAGATCTTCCTCAGCAACGAATTCCGTCCATTTCATCTTGCCTTCAACTTCTTCTTTTGAATAGGCGCTCAGTTTTTCAAATTCCGCATTCATCATAGAAATGGTCATGTCCTCTCCAAAGATCACAGTGGCTGTTCCGGTATTTTCAAATATGCTACGATGCCTCTCCTCACTTTCCTGTAGTGTTTGTTCTGCTTTTTTGCGTTTGCTTATGTCCTCTCCTGATGTGAGAATGACTTTTTTTCCGTTAAATTCCATAAGAGACGCATAGGTTGAAACAATGACATTTGTACCGTCATTCCTTACCAACTCCAGCTCATATATATATATGTTACCCGATAAAATTTTACTGAGAATTGTATCTCTTTCATCGGGATTTTTATAAAAAAGAAGAATGTTTTTCCCAATCAGTTCTTCGGGTCGATCATATCCCAATGATCTGGCTGCACATTCATTGATGTCAAGAATCTTTCCTCCAGGTTCGGTAAGGCACGCCCCTATTAAAGCAGATTGAAAAAGAACCCGGTATTTCTCCTCACTCTCCCGCAGCATTATCTCCATTCGTCTCAGTTTAAGGGCTTCCTTCTCCAATTCAGCAACCTTTTTTTCAAGTTCTTCATAGGTTGGTTTTTCAGTCATTGCAAGATCCTTCCCTTAGGGTCTGGGCAAAAATAATTAGGCAGAATTGACATCCATATTCAGGTCGGATTTGCATGCTCCTATTGAAAAAAACGCAGGAATAGAAGCACCTCTTTTGAGGATTTTGTGATTGAGAAGCGTACAAAGATGGCCTGAAGATGGGATGCTAAAATGTTAAGCTATTTCTATGCAGATCCTTAATCCGAAGAATAAAAAACCCCCAAAAGGAGATAAATTCATCCTGATGAGGGTTTAAATATTACGGCGAATCCACAGCTTTTTCCTTCATAGATGGGGTTAAAGACAGAGGATGTGATACTATCAACTCGTGGCTGTCACACTTTCATCTTTATAGAAAAAGAGGGGATTGTCAAGGTTTCTTTTCAACAATTTTTCAAGAAGATCATTCATTATCTGTTCCCATAGCCGTATAAGCAACATTGGGATTGGCTGTGAAGTTCAATCCCTTTCCATCGTAATCTCCTTCTATCTCATCTCCTTCCTTGATCTCGGCTTGTATTATTAACTTGGCAATGGGAGTCTCCACATTTGTTTGAATGGCCCTTTTCAACGGACGGGCTCCGTAAGTGGGATCATACCCTGCCTTGGCCAAGTAATCCTTGGCAGCATCCGTTAATTTCAATGTGATCCTCTTTTCCTCAAGCCTCATCCTGAGGTGCATGAGTTGTATGTCGGTGATCTTCTTGAGCTGTTCCGGAGTAAGGGCGTGGAACACTACGATTTCATCAACCCTGTTGAGAAATTCCGGCCTGAAATTCTGTCTCAATGCTTCCAGAACGAGGGCCTTCATCCCTTGATAGCTCTCATCATCGGTCTCACGATAATCAAGGATATGATGACTGCCGATATTTGATGTCATTATCACCACGGTATTCTTAAAATCCACTGTTCGTCCGTGGGAATCCGTAAGACGCCCGTCATCCAATATCTGGAGCAAGACGTTAAATACTTCATGATGGGCCTTCTCTATCTCATCGAAGAGGACGACCGAGTAAGGCTTTCTTCTCACTGCTTCCGTGAGTTGCCCCCCTTCTTCATATCCAACATAGCCTGGAGGCGCGCCGATGAGACGGGCCACTGTGTGTTTTTCCATGTATTCCGACATATCAATACGCACCATTGCATGCTCGTCGTCAAAGAGAAAGTCAGCCAAAGTTTTTGCAAGCTCTGTCTTTCCAACCCCGGATGGACCCATGAATATGAAACTGCCGATTGGTCTTTGGGGGTCCTTAAGGCCGGAACGAGAACGGAGTATTGAGTCAGCCACGGCGGTTACCGCTTCATCTTGACCAACGACCCTTTTGTGAAGATGTTCTTCTAATCTCAGGAGTTTTTCCACCTCTCCTTCCAGGAGTCTATTGACAGGTATACCGGTCCACCTGCTCACAACCTCGGCTATATCGTCCTCATCTACCTCTTCTTTTAAAAGCCTTTTTGCTTTTTCACCGTTCTCCTGATATCTTTCTTCTTCGACCTTTAACTTCTTCTCTGAGTCTATGAGTGTGCCGTATTTCAATTCTGCAGCCCTGTTCAGGTCATAGTTTCTCTCAGCCTGCTCAATTTCCAGCTTTATTCTCTCAATCTCCTCTTTCAACTCTCTGGCTTTGAGAACACCTTCCTTTTCCAACTGCCATCTCGCTTTCATCACATCAGCCTCTGTTTTGAGTTCAGCCAGATCCTTTTCCAATTTCTCAAGTCTTTCTTTGGATGCTTTGTCCTTCTCTTTCTTCAATGCCTCCCTCTCGATCTCCAGTTGCATGATCTTCCTCATCATTTCATCGAGTTCCGATGGCATACTATCGATCTCTGTTCGAAGTTTTGCAGCGGCTTCATCTATGAGGTCTATGGCCTTATCGGGTAAAAATCGATCGGATATATATCTGTTGCTCAGTACAGCGGCAGATACCAGGGCAGAGTCTTGGATGCGGACGCCATGGTGAACTTCATACCTCTCTTTGAGACCTCTCAATATGGATATTGTCTCTTCCACTCCAGGCTGGTCTACCATGACCGGTTGGAACCTCCTCTCCAGAGCGGCATCCTTTTCCACATGCTTTCTGTATTCATTCAATGTGGTTGCACCAATACAGTGAAGCTCTCCTCTTGCCAGCATCGGTTTCAATATATTGCTGGCATCCATGGCCCCTTCTGCTGCACCTGCGCCCACAACCGTATGAAGCTCATCTATGAAGAGAATATATCTTCCTTCCGATTCCTGAATCTCTTTAAGTACAGCTTTGAGTCTCTCTTCAAACTCTCCTCTGTATTTTGCTCCTGCCACAAGAGCTCCCATGTCCAGGGCAATGGCCCTCTTCTCTTTGAGTCCTTCAGGTACATCTCCCTTTATGATCCTCTGTGCCAATCCCTCTGCTATGGCTGTCTTTCCAACACCAGGTTCTCCGATCAAGACTGGGTTGTTCTTTGTGCGTCTCGACAATACCTGGATCACTCTTCGTATTTCCTCGTCTCTGCCGATGACAGGGTCGAGTTTCCCCCGTTCGGCTTCCCTAGTGAGATCTCTTCCGTATTTTTCGAGTGCCTGATATGTATCTTCAGGGGTCTGGGATGTCACCCTCTGTGTTCCTCTTACCTCTATCAAAGCCCTCAGGAATGCATCTTTTGTCACGCCATGACCCCGCAAGAGGATCGTTACAGAATCTTTATCGTCATTCAGAATTCCTAGGATAATATGCTCTACACTTATATACTCATCTTTGAGCCTTTTGGCTTCATCCTCTGCTTGAACAAGTGTTCTGTTGAGCCTGCTTGTGATATACAACTGACCGGAATCAGCTCCTCCACCAGTGACTTTGGGAAGGTTTTCTATGTGTGCGGTCACCTGTTGTCGTATGTCATGAACAGAGACTCCCATCTTTTCAAAGATCTGAGGAACCAGACCGTTTGACTGATCAATTAAGGCCAGCAAAAGATGCTCTGTGTCTATCCGTTGATTGTTGTGTTTGATAGCCAGATTCTGGGCGTCATTCAGTGCTTCTCTTGTTTTCTCTGTGAGTCTATTTAGGTCCATGAATTATCACCTCCTCAATAAAATGGAAATGGATGAGATGAAAGATCTATAATCTCAGTTTCAACTCCGAAAGTTGCCTATTCAGTTCTTCTATGCGGTCCAAGAGATCAAGGATCACACCAATCCCTGAGAGGTTCACACCTAAGTCAGTTCTTAGCCTTTGAATCTTTGCTATGCGAGTAAGAATAATTCCTTCCACAAAAAGACATCCTTTTTCCGTTTCAACTGGTTTGATTAAGCCCAACTTCATATAGCGACGAATGGATGATACGGACACATTTGCTCTGACGGCTATCTCTTCTATTTTACAGAGTCTTTCGTCAACCAACTCCACTTTTATGTAATCATTATTCATCATTCCTTCTTTCATCGGCTATCTCCTGGCACGCCCGAATGTTACACCACTTGTTTTGGTATCGTAAATCTGGGCTAATTCTCCATAAAGATTTTTTTCCTTCTCACTGATTGCCTTCGGTACAATGATGATTATCTTCACATACTGATCACCTTTTTCACCGCCCTTTTTAGACAGACCCAGACCTTTCAACCTGAGTCGCTGGCCTGACTGCGTTCCCGGCGGAATTTTCATCTTAACGTATCCTTTCAGGGTCAATACTTCGACTTCCGCTCCCAAGATGGCTTCCCATGACAATACAGGGAGTTCAATCTGGACATCAGAGTCAAGCACTGTGAAATGAGGGTGCGATTCCAGTTGAATATGGAGATAAATGTCCCCAGGTGGACCACCGCCAAAACCTTCTTCTCCTTGACCGGCCAATCTGATCTTGGAACCGTTTTTTACCCCAGCAGGGATCTTGATATCAAGTTGCCTTGGCCTTATGACTAATCCCATGCCATTACAGGCAATACACCCTTTTTTGTCTTGTATACCTGTCCCACCACAACTGATACACTGCTCTTGTTTTTGAAGAGTAATACTCCGCTTCCCTCCATGAAATGCTTCTTCAAGTGTGATGGTCAATTCGGCATCGATATTGGAACCTCGGGCCTTCCTTCCTCTAGAAGGTCTTCTTTGAGAAAATCCCCCCATAGGTCCTTGCCCGAAGAGGGAAGAAAAGAAGTCGCTGAAACCACCCATACCTCCAAAGTCTCCGAAATTCCCAGTCCTTACATGCACACCTTCCCAACCGGGTGGTGGAGTGAAGTCTGCTCCGGCCTGCCAGTTGGCTCCCAATCGATCATACTTCGCCTTCTTTTCTGAATCCCCCAGAACTTCGTATGCCTCATTTATCTCTTTGAATTTTTCTTCTGCCTGTTTATCCCCGGGATTGACATCAGGATGATATTTGCGTGCCAGTTTTCTATATGCGTTTTTAATATCTTTTTCAGAAGAATCTCTCTTCACACCCAGGATGTCGTAATAGTCCTTGTATTGAATTCCCATATTCCTTTATCCTCAAATCCTTTGCCATTTCTCGAAATCACATATTTTAAAAAATGAAAGACTCACTCAACTTAGGTTTAAAAAAGAGAAACAGCAGTCTCAATATTGTTTCAAACCTTCTACATAGCCACCTGTACCTTCGACGGACGAAGAAGTTTCTCGCCTATGATGTATCCTGACTGTAACTCGTCAATGACGATATTTTGTTTATCATCCTCTGTCTTTAAGACACCAACGGCTTCGTGTATTTTGGGATCGAATCCTTTCCCTAAGGAGTCTATTCTTTGCACTCCATATTCCTTGAGAATCGAAACAAGTTGCGCATAGATAGAGAGTATGCCCTCAAGTATAGGATTATTGCCGTAATCTTGAATTGATTCTATGGCCCTTTCAAAGTTGTCTAGAACCTCAAGGATCTTGATGATCAATATGCCTTTTTCCGTTTCGATTCTTGTATCAGAATCCTTCTCAATTCTCTTTTTCAGATTATGAAAATCCTTAAGAAGGGATACATACTGTCTTTCCTTGTTTTCCAAGGCCTTTCTCAGCTTTGATACTTCGTCCTCATTACTCTCTTCGTGTTGGAATTCTTCGTTCTTTGTCGTATTTATTACTTCAGTTTCAGGCGGAATGTCTTCAATCTGTATCTTCATTGTGTTGCCCTCCCCATCTTTTTGAAATCTTCTTTTTCAAAAAGATAACCATTCACCACCTGAAATCAACAGCAAAAATCATAACTTGTCCTTGTTTATTCTTCAGTTACGTCATATAAAAGGTAAAGTTTGACTGGCACCTGTTTCTCCTTGACATACAATGAACATGCCATTATATAATGAATTTCATGAAATATAGTAAAATATAGTAAAATGGAAAAGTAATGAGAAAAATGCGAATGTGACAGATTTGTCAGAAAGACATGGATACGGGTTTTTTACTGATTTAAAAGACTACCACATACTGTATCGGAGTGCAAGCCCTTCATTGTATAAATTTTAGTGCGATGAAACAGAATAGTAACATACAGTATTCATTGTAATGATACAGGGAGAGGATCAATGAAGAAAATGAGTGTGTTCTCAATTGTCTTGTCTGTCTCGATGCTTCTGGTCGGTTCAACCAATGTCCTTATGGCAGGTGAAACAAGAGGAGTGAAAGAGGATACGATTACAATTGGAGTCATCATGGACCAGACAGGGCCCGCAGCACCAATTGGCATTCCATATACCGCTGCTATCAGAAACTATTTCAAACATATCAATGACACAGGCGGGATCAATGGAAGAAGGGTGGAGCTTATCCCGGAAGATGATGGTTATTCAATTCCCAGGTCATTTGCGGCATTTAAAAAACTTGTCTTTAAAGATAGGGTAATTATGATCATAGGTTGCGGGGGTACTGGCCAGAATACCGCCTTATTCCCACAGATAGAGAAGAATAAGGTGCCTGTCATTGCGGTAAGCTGGTCATGGACGATGACTGATCCTGTAAAGCGATATGTCTTTACTCCCGGCAATGACAATAAAGACGAGATAAAAATCATAATGGATTATATTGTAAAGACTATGAAGGCGAAAAATCCAAGAATTGCCCTTGTGGGTCCGGATGTGGAATATGCGAAGTCGGGTTTTAAGGTGTTACAGGCAAAGGCAAAAGAGTATAATTTGGATGTGGTGGGAAGAGAGATTCAACCTTTTGAGGCCTTGGATGCAAGCACTCAAGTCCTGAGCTTAAGGAAGAAGAAGGCAACTCATGTGATAACACTGGGAATGACATTGACTTTGATTAAGACTGCAAAGATGCTCAACTACTGGCCCGTTTTCTTTGGAAGTTTTCATGCTTTACTGGATGAATGGGCAAAAATTTCCGGTGGGGTGACAAAAAATCTGTACGGTGCAGCGGCATTCGGATCATGGTTTGATGATACGGCCGGGATTGCTGAATTAAAGAAGATATCGCTTCTATGTAAACCGAATATGGAACCCCCTGACAGATATTATGTGAAGGGATGGATCACATCAAGGATTGCTCATGAAGGCATGAAAAGGGCAGGGAAGAATTTAACTCCCGATACATTTGTAAATGCATTAGAGACCATGAAAAATTATGATATGATGGGGTTGACTGGGCCCATAAGTTATAGCGCGAAAGACCACAAGGGAAATAGTTATGCAAGGTTGTACAAGGCGAATGCAGAGAAGGGATATTTTCTCCCTGTTACAGGATGGGTAAAATCCCAGTAAAAAGCTATTCCTCCTTGAGACCACTCTCTCTCAGAATCCTCTTGTCGCCCACCCGAATGGTAACCCTGATCTTGTCAAAATATTCGATCAATGGTGTGGAGTATTTTCGCGACGATTGTGTTATGTCTTTGAATTGAGATATGGTAACCTCTTTATTCTCTCTGAGGAATGCCACCAGATCTTCCTTTAATTTGGCTATGGCGTCACTGTGGAAGAAGAACTCCTCTTTTATCTTGACAAGTGTCCCTTTTTCAACGAGCATTTCCAATATACTCTTCACCTCTGAGTTATCTGCAGAGAGCCTTTCAACCAGGTCTTTAAACGTGGGAGGTGAAAGCTGCTCTTTAGAATAGATTTCTATGATCTTTTTTTGAATATCTTCCTGTGATTCATTGAGTGATGCTGAATAACCGGCACGTTGAATGATTTTATTCTCTGCATTTATGTGGCCTGATTTTGTGAGTTGAATTATGGTCTGATTGAATAATTTTGCGTCTACACCTTGAGGTAATTTTGTCTTCAACTCTTCCTTTGATATCCCCTCTTTCATAGGATGTTCTGCATGATAATGTGATATCTTGTCCAGTAGAATACCTTTTAAATCCTCAAAGATATTTGCGTGAATTACCCTCATGGAATCCTTTTCGAATTGTACCACCTCTCTTTTATTCATCAGGTTCTGCAATGCCGAAACCAACATTGCCGGACTGATACTCACTGCCATCTGCAACTCTCGCAACCCTAATCCTTTAAACCGAGAGTTGTATACATGAGTCTTTATGATTTCCTCATTACTCCCATTTTGAAAGACTTCCAGATCAGGCAAAATCTCTTTGAAGTACTTCTTTCTTTTTGTCGGATGTGAATCCAGAACCTCCCCTCCACCTATGGTATATATCGGGGAGTAACTTCTAATGATAAACCTGTCTTTATACATGGTTACAGCAGGGCTTTCCATCTTTAATCGCGCAAAAGCAGACTCCCCCGGAGGAAGTGTGTCCCTGTCGAAAAAAACAATACTTGCTAGAATTTCACTGGTTCCTGTATGAAACCGTACCCTTGTTCTGTTCTTGATCGGCTTTGGAGAACTGGGGAGATGCTCAAAAAAAATGTCTATAAGCGAAGTCGATGATATGGTTCCGGGAGAAGTCAATACCTCACCTCGCTTGATGGAAAATTTGTCTATCCCTTGCAGATTCAATGCTGTCCGAAGACCTGCCGTGGCCTTTTCTACTGATTCATTATGAACCTGAATACCCCTTACTTTGGTTTCAATTCGTGAAGGCAGGATTTCTACTTGTTGTCCGAGGGATAAGCTTCCGGAAGAAAGGGTGCCTGTGATCACCGTACCAAAACCCTTCATGGTGAATACACGATCCACAGGCAGTCTCAGGAGGCCTTCACTTGATCTTTCCTCAACTTTCTCTGACAGGTCTTGCAAGGTATCCAGTAAAAGAGGAACTCCTTCACCTGAAACAGATGAGACAGGGATTATCGGCGAACCTTCCAGAAAAGTACCTTTAATGAAATCCTCCACATCCTCTTTCACCAACTCCAGCCATTCCTCATCTACTAAGTCGATCTTCGTAAGAGCAATAAGCCCGTTCTTAATCTTTAGAAGGTTACATATCTCTAGATGTTCCCTGGTTTGCGGCATGACTCCTTCGTCAGTAGCAATGGTCAAGAGGACAATATCGATCCCACCCACACCTGCCACCATATTCTTTACAAACTTTTCATGGCCGGGCACATCCACGATCCCTATTCGTAAACCGTTTGACAACGTTAACGGTGCAAATCCAAGTTCAATGGTTATCCCTCTCAGCTTTTCCTCTTTCAATCGATCCGTATTCACACCTGTAAGAAGTTTTATCAAGGATGTCTTCCCATGGTCAATATGACCGGCCGTACCGAGTATGATATGTTTCATTTCTTTTCCTGCCCGTGTTATTTCGGTTTTCTGTTTTTGCTCGCGGAAGTTGAAATTTCAGCAACGTGTAACACAATAAACTCAAATGGATATTAACAAAGAAAGTGAATGGGAGTCAACATCAAAAGTCATTTGTCGGAAGAGGTTTGAGACAGACATGGGATGTTGTAATTAAAAAAAGAAATATTTGAATTTTCACTTGACATGAAACGGTTTTATGCTAGCATGAGGATTTGTATCAGGAGGTGGAGGTTTCCTCTCAAAAATATCCCGTGAAATAATAAAAAATTCATTGAGAAAGGAGGTGAATGAGATGGCGGAGGCAAAGAAATGTGCAAAATGCAATGAGAACGAGGTTCAAGCGACTTGTGATGTGTGTAAGGCAGATATCTGTGAACCATGTTCCGTAGAAATAGCTCTGGATGCAACACATCCGGCTGCAAGGATAAAAGGTTATTCCAAACCTGGCGCATTGACCGCTGGTACAGTGAAAAAGGTCGTATGCAAAGACTGTGTCGATGAAGTTGATGTATTTGAATAAAATCAATACACAGCCCCTTGCTTTCCATTACAAGAAGAGGATTATCTGCTTCGGGAGAAGTCAGAGAATTGTCTATACCCGGGCGGGAGATGAAGTAATAGGTATATTACAAACTTCATTTTAAGGGGAGTAAGGGGCTTTACAGTTTTTATGTGAACAAGGGAGAGAAATAGATGGGTGACGATCAAAAAAAGATCATGGCGAAAGTTGTCAATACTGAAGTTGACATAAATGGTACTGTAAGAGATATTAAAGGTATTGAAGACTTGGTCAAGAATTCAATAGAAACGACCTGGTCGGAGAATTTGGTGAATCAGATTAAGGTTTGGTTGACACCTTTCCCCCATGCTCATGACATTGCAGAATGGGACAACTTTCTATTAGAGAGATACTCCCCACTTTACACTGCCAGCACGAAGGAGTGCCCCGATTGTTTTCAGGGACCTTGCAACTTGGAAAAAGGAAGAGGGACCTGTGGACTTGATATGAATACATTTCAGGCAAAACTGTCCCTTCAATCTGCCTGCAAAGGTCTTGCAATACATTTATCCACCTGTAAAGAGATGGTCAATTACTGTATAAAGGAGTTCGGGGAAGAAAAGGGAATAAAGTGGGGAGAAAACATAGTTTATGGCATGATGAATGTCAATATACTCATTTCCGAGACTCCCACGAACCTAAAGGAAATAAAGGATGCTTTAACATATGCTGAGGGTCAGCTTTCCGAGCTTTTAACAGCGGCCAATGTTGGTCGGGAAAGTGATTTAAATGATCTGGAATCGAAAACATTCCATGCAGGATCAGTTCTTCTCATGGTCATGGATCTCGAGGAATGGCTGAAATACAACTTTTTTAATTTTATTTGGGCTCCGGACAAAGAATTGACGGACATTCCTGCTTATCCACCACCAACCACTGAATGTGGTCTGGGGACTGTGGACACTTCAAAACCCGTTCTGCTTTTTATAGGAAATGACTTTTTACCGGCCTGGATGGCAGTCAAGTACATGAAGGACAATGGTCTGGAGGAAAAGATAGAAGTCACAGGCATTGGTTCAGTGGGGCATGATTTAGTGCGTTTTTGCGATCAGGCAAAGATACTCATATCTCCAACGAGGGCCAATAAAGCATTAAGACTCGGTATGGGAGATGTGGTGGTTGTGAGTGATCCCTGTTGCAGAATCAATGCACTGGAAGAGGCCGTCAAAACGGACAGCAAGGTGATAACAACTGGTTTCACAAGCACATATGGTCTTGATGACAGGGCACTTGATCCAATAGAAGATATCATGAGTGATCTGGAAAAAGGCACTCCTGCCGTTATGATATCTGACCCAAAGAAGGCCGGTGAGGTGGCGGTCAAATTGGTGGAAAAGATCAAAAGCAAGAGGAAAGAAAGCTCTCTTTT
>JAXHSZ010000213.1:0-2791 GCA_034190725.1 Thermodesulfobacteriota bacterium | reverse complement strand
TCTCCTTGACTTCTTTTATTCTCACAATACTTACCATTGTTTCACCTCCTCCCAACATACCCCAAAAACATCCTCATCGAATACCAGAGCCTTCTAGCTTCATCCAATCCGTTTTTCCTAAGCACCTGCCTCATCGCTAACGGTATGTAAGACGGACTAATATAATAATTTTTCAATATCTCATCGACCTCCTTTACCATCTCTTCGTTACTAAGTTCCGGGTAAGAGATAATCGCCTTTTGATGTCCATTTTCATCCAAATACTCATTCGGATCCTCTGTAAGTAGAAATCTGTTGTTCCTACACCAATCGTAAAACTCAGTCCCCGGAAACGGCGACGCAACTGATACCTGTAAAATATCTGATTTAGTCTCATTTATCAACTTTTTAGTCATTCCAATGGTCTCTTTAGTCTCCCCCGGTAGGCCAATGACAAAATCACCATGAACAAGCAATCCGGATTTTTTTCCATTTTCTGCAAATTCTCTTATATGCTGGACTGTAATACCTTTCTTAATACGTCTCAAAATCTCATCATCTCCCGATTCATATCCAACAATAAGTAAACGACAGTTGGCCTTCTTCATCTCTCTCATTGTTTCCAAATCTAGCGAATTGGCTCTTGCATTGCATGACCAGGTTACATCCAAACCATTATTTCTGTATTCCTTACAGAATTCCATAACTCTCTTTTTGTCTATCGTAAATGTATCATCTTCAAAGAAAACTTCCTTTACTTTCAGGTTATCTTCAATCCACTCTAGCTCATCAACAACATTTAAAATACTTCTTACTCTGTACTTTCTCCCAGTAAGTGTCTCAGGCCATGAACAGAAGGTACATTTATTCGGACAACCCCTTCCAGTAAATATTTGCACTTCTGGGTATAGTGACTGTCCGAGAAAATAATTCTTGATATCAAGATGTTTTTTGTAAACTTTAGATACAAACGGTATTCCATCTAGATCATCAGAACTTGAAAACCCTCTGTCAGGGTTGTGATAAATTTTGCCATCTCTTTTGTATGATATCCCCTTCACATCATCGTAGCTCTCTTCGCATTCTATCCTATTTGAAATCTCCTTAATTGTGAAATCATACTCTAACCTTGCAACGATGTCCACGCCGTTATGACTTTTTGAGAGTATATCATTTGGATATTGTGATGTGGGTGGGCCGACAAGAATAATTTGGCCATTATAACCACTCTTTTTTATCTCCTCGGCAACATTTATATCATTATTCAAACTAGGAAAACTGCTATCGATAACAATTAATCCAGGATTGAAGCTTTTGACATCAGCCTCAACTGCTTTTTGGTCCCAACCCCATGCAGGGGCATCCACCAGTTTTGCCACATGATCTATTTCAATAACTGCGGTGGCATAAGACAGCCATATCGGATAGTAAAGCGTACCACCTCTACCTGTATCTTGCCACCTTGCACCTCTTCCAAAATGCGGAAAGTATGGAGGATTTAAAAGATACACTTTCATCTACGCCTTGCCTCCGAGCCGAAAAACCCCACTCCAAAAGCCGGCCGTATAAGACAAATGCTCTATCATGAAAACAATTGGAACTGTGAATAAATATTGAAATTTTTTTGTCTTTAAAAAGATTTTAAAATCAAAAAAAAGTAAAATTGCACCATACAATAACGTTCCGGATAGAAATACCAAAGGTTCTAAAAATAGAAGTGGTATTGCACAAACAATCAGTATCGGAGGTAAAACCTGTAGATCGAATAATTTGTTTTCACCTCTTCCCCGCCCGAATAAATACATCCTTTTTGAAAAATCTTTTAGATCTCGATCCTGATTGTGAAGTATAATTGCATCTGGTGTATAAAGTAACTTGCCAAGTTTTGCAAGCCTTTTATTCAGTTCAGTCTCTTCATTCATTGATAGCCCAACATTATAACCGCCAATTTTTATCAGATCTCCTTTACGATATATACTGTTGCATCCACTTATACTCTTGACAAACCTCTTCTCACCTACCGCTCGATCCTGTACAGAATTTGCACTACCAAGAAACGTATCCAATGCAAGGGATATTGACTTTTTCCATAGCCCTTCACCTATGTTCTTTGTTCCGCCACCGACTCCGACAATGCCATCATCAAATTCCTTTATTAGATTCTCCAGCCAATCTTGCCCAGGAATACAATCTGCATCTGTAAACGCTACATATTCCCCTTCTGCATTCTCCACACCAACCTGCCTCGCTCCACCAACAGCACTATATTCTTCATACAAGACCTTTACAGGGAACTCACTTGCCTTCTCCACCGTTCCATCGCTAGAGTGCCCATCAACAACAATAACCTCACATGGCTCTATAGATTGCGAAAGCACCGCTTTGAGGCACTCTTCTATCTTTTCCTCCTCATTTTTCACCGGAATTACCACTGAAATCCTGCCATCCGTCATTTTTCTCATCCTTTCTTTTACCCATATCTTTAAGTATGCATAACCCATCACAGATTACACATTACCGCTTACCTATAACACATCACCCGTCACCGTTTACACATTTCTCCTTCACCAATCAACTTCTCACAATAGTTCAATTCCCTCCTTCACTGCTTCGTTTACAATACCAATTTCCTGTCTCTTTTCTTCGAATTCCTCCGGGGTGTAGCAAATAGCCTCCAATAAAACCAAACCCTCCCACTCGACAGAAATATCCCTTATACGCTTCAACCAATTAACGCCTTCAAATTTTTCACTCACGATGATCATATCAACATCACTATCGATTAGATGGTCCCCTCTTGCCCTACTACCAA
>JAXHSZ010000212.1:0-17309 GCA_034190725.1 Thermodesulfobacteriota bacterium | reverse complement strand
GTTCGTTCCCCCTGGCCGATACAACCCATATCTACGGTTCTGTCCCCGAGGATATATTCAGAGTCCTCTGTCACTTCCGGACCTCCGACAATGACTTTCATATCAGGAAGAAGATCTTTTACACGTCTTGCAATATGCAAGGACCTGAATCCGTTCCAATAGTATAGTGTCAATCCAAGGATATCGGGTTTAATGCTGGTGATTCTCTTAATGAGACGTGCATCCGAGTCAAGGCAGGATGTTTTTGCTTCCAAAAGTTTAATATCAAAGAGGTCGCTTAGCCCGGCATTTAATGCGGAAGCCTTCAGATACCCCCCTCCCAAAGGGATATTGCCCCAAAGCTTGTGATATGCAAACTGGGGCATGGGCAGTTGAACCAGCAGCACCTTTTTCTTCATATCATCCCGTTATGAAAAATATCGCTGCAAACAGATTCCCACCATCAATCCGCGCATGAGTATTGCTCCACAGGAAAAAGTTAAACCTGGTGTTATGGGGCCGCTGATGGACTGGAACACACCCCTCATTTTGTTTATATCCAGGCATTTTCTTGCCATATCCAATTGCTCGATTTTATTAAGATATTCGGTCACTTCATTATGGTGGTGCCGGAGACGATGCACAATGTCCGCGGCCTGCATTCCTTTGCGATGGTTCCAGAGTACTTCGCAGGGAAGTCGGCCTTCAAACGCCCTTCTGACCAGGCGACGGTCTGTTCCACCCTTCAGGTATTGGTCGTCCGGTATGGCGATGCAGAATTCCATCACCCGCTTGTCAAGTGTCGGGTCCCATATCCGGATTCCCATTGAATGGCCCAATTCATGCCAAAAGCACCCAATGGGTGAGGTGCCGGGAAGAATAATCTTATACCGCATCTTTCGGGAATCTGCCATGGGCTGGAAAAAAGGATCATGCCCGCGATGGTGCATCATGTCGTAGAGACGGATCTTTTTTATAAACCCCGGATGTATTGCTGAATAATCTTCAACAGATCTTTGGCTGCGCCTATATTTTGAATAGAGCTGATATAAAAAGTCCGGTGCAAAGGGCAGGCAGACACTGGAAACGAACAAGTGCCACATAGGACTAGATTGGGCAATACTGATGGATCTTAGTTCATTGAACAGGGCAAACCATCTGCCGGTCTTTGCAAGCGCTGCCAGGTACCCGTTCCCGCTCCAGGAAATGGTGGCATTGCCCATCTGCCCTGTCAAAAGAGTACAGACACCCTTCTTTTTTGCTTTTTCCAACAACCGGATGATCCAGAAGCTGTTGACCGGACTAAAAATTGGTTCGGGAACCCGATCCAAGAGACGATCCAGGCCTTTCACCGGGCCCACATTTTTGGAAAAAACCCAGTCTACCTCGATATTACCGGTTTTTGCTGCAATCTTTTTCACATAAAAGGATTCGTCACCAAACCGGGTATCTTTATCCAGCGCCCCGTTGGTATTGTAAAACGGCACATGAGTAAATGCTTGGAGGGTTTTATGTTCTTTTTTCATGCTGTCCGCTGCTGTTACGGCCACGGCACTGGAATCAAGCCCCCCGCTCAAGGTAATACCCACGGTGGTATCACAGTCTTTTATCCTGTCCGTAACTGCCTGACCGAAGATCTCTTCAAACGCATCCACGTAATCTTCATCTCTTGAAAAACTCAGTGCCGGCGTATTCTCAAGAAAATAATACCTGCTTAAATGAACGTCATTTCCCCTTGCAATCAGATAATGGGCTGGCGGAACCCTTTGAATATCCTTATAAATGGTACATTTTCCGTCCGGCGGGAACACGGTGAGAAGCGATGCTATATATTCTTCATTGGGGGGGGATGAGAATCCTGGGATATCTAAAAATGTTTTCAAAAAAGAAGAAAAAATAAGCACTTCATTCTTGATATAAAAATAAAGGCCGGTATTTCCAAAATGGTCCCTGGCCAAAAAAAGTGTTTGCCGTTCTTGGTGCCAGACGGCAAAACTCCAATCCCCGGAAAAGTTTTTGACACAGTCGGATCCCCATTTTTGATACGCTTTTAAGATCAGGTGATTGTCGGATATAACCTGCCCATCCCCATGGGGTATTTTCAAGGAAGAAAACAGGGCTTTTTTATTATCGAACCGTGCGGCTGACACCACAACCAGATGGTCCTCTGACAGCGGTAAAAAATTCCCATGCGGCCCATCCTGCCAAATTGAAGCCTGTATTTTACGCCGTAACCCTTCATTATCAAGCACTGGGGCAGACATTCCCCTGAGCCGACTGGTTTTAAGGGACCTTCCTTGAAGATCAATTATTCCGGCTATTCCGCCCATTTATTACCGTTATCTTAAGATCTACACAGTCCAAAGTTCTCTCGTCATGCAGGACTTGATAAGCCTGCCCTGTACTTGATACGGGGACATCCAGAAGTCATATGATTCTGATAATATTCTGGATTCCGGCGCCTGCCCCGGATTACGATCCGTGGTTCGCCGGAATGACGGCACGAATAGATCATCACCAAGAATACCAACACGTTAAAAGAACTTTAGACTCTCATTAAGATCAGGCTCAAAACAGCTTGAAAAAAACAGGGAACTCCTCAGGTTCTGAGTTCCAAGGTTCACGATTCAAGGTTAGAGAGCGATGAACAGAGACCAGTATGATGATAAGACAATCAACCTTGAACCCAATAACCTCTGAAGAGTAAATATCACCCAATGAATTTAAAGATGTCTACGAGCAGGCCAGACGAACACGTGCTGCTGTTCGTGGATTCATCAACTATCTCAAAAAATATGAAGCGCGCAAAACGGCCAACCCGGAATCTTGAACCGTGAACCTGACAACGTGAGTAGTCACAAAAACAGGTGTAATATGATTACAGCGTAAGCGACCTAAACCTAAAGGTATTTTGACTTTTTTCATGGTGCCATTCATTTGGATTGATTCATCTTATGATGAGAGTGCACCATCATTATTGATGGCACCACCGACTAATGTGTTTTCTATGGGATACAAATAAATATCGGGTGTTTCCCACTCTTTTTTTTGCTGATCTTCTTTGTTTAAATTCTCGGTTTTTTTCTCTTTTTCTTGATCCATTTTGATTGTCCCCCTTTTTATGATGGTTTCTTAAACTTGGCAAATGTGGCCACGGTGACATACTCTTCTTTTTCTTGCTCCCCTGTCAGGTAAACATCTCCGCACCGCAGCCATGCATGGGCGGTCAATTTCGATCTCATTGATCTTTTCACCCCAAGGTAAAGGGTGTTGGGGATGTCCTCCATGCCTAAAATCATATTTCCGGTGATTGCCCGTGTAAGACATGTGCAGTTTATCGGGACGTACCTGCTGACCTTGTGAATGGCTTCGGCCACCTGTTGAGATCTATCTTTTTCCTCCTGAGTGCACCAGGTCGGCGTTTTTCCCATCAGCCTTCCCAGGAAAGGGGAAATCATTCGAAAGGGCAGTGCGATCACGGCCAGCCTGGCCAGGACCAGACCCAAAAGTACTTTAATGATCAAGTGCTTTTCTGTTCCGGAAAGATAACAAAATCTAACCGGCAGTTTCAGGAAGACTAATTTTAACCAAGCCATTTTCTGCCAGTTTCTCTAAAAAATGCATCACCTCTGTTTCACATTGTTCTGCTGATACCATGTACTCAGTCATCAAAAGTGTGCAAATTTCGCCTATCCTGACAGGATTTTCAATGAGCTCCCATATGCGGTTTCCCGTTCCTTCTAGCCCAATATAGTTGTCATTTTCAATGCTGATAATCACAACCTGCCCCTCGATAGTAGAGAACAACTGGTTGGTATCCCGCACCACCGTCATCTGTTTTTTTGTGTTGCTTTTTGACATATTTCTAAATCCTTTTCAATAAAATCCGCCAATTCCCCAGTAATTTTTGTTGAGTCAGGTCTGAACACCTTTTTTACCTCGATATTTCCTGCCGTCTGCGCGGCCATCACGGAAAGTTGCTTTAAGAATGCTGTGTCACCAAGAATCTGCACCCTGTAAATATGTTTCATAATGGTCAGAAATTTGTGAATACCTTTTAATGGCTTCAGGCTTATTTCAGATTGATCTGTTTTACCTATTTCATAAAAACAGAACAGGGTTAGTTCTTTGTTCCTGTAACTCTTCTCCAGAGGAATAACAGATTTGTTATCGATGGGCTGGTGGGGGCCGGGTGATTTTTCCATATCTAAATTGAGAAATCCTACCGAGTCATCCCCAAGTTTTATCTGCGGATAGGCTGGCCAGACAACGGATTCTTGATCCAGGTTGGAGACCACACACACATCGTCGGACAGGACTTTATACCTCCTTGTTTTAAACATCGCAGCCAGGGTGGATTTCCCCACACCTGATTCCCCCCCGAACACCACGGCCCCTGAAGGGGTCTCAATCACGCTGCCATGGATTACCAGCAGCCCCTTTTGATACATGGCAACGCTCAAAGCAGAGTTGATAAGGTAAAACCGGATTTCATCGGCTGTTGCTCTGTCATCCGGATCTACAACGATCTGGTTCCCTTTTTGGATGGCATATGTGCCAGCCCCTTTGATAGAAAACCGGATCCGATCGGGTTCAATCATATATTCGAGTGCCTTTCGTTTGGCATCCTTCCCGAATGGCGCCACCCGACCAAAACGAATATGCACTTCAGGATCCCCATTACCCAAAGGCAACTCCGGACAGGGGATCTCGGATACAATATTCATCCCGTATACCAGGTAGCTGTAGCCTGCCTTCACGTCCGTCGCTGCAGTCACTCGCCCAACCATTGCATTCTCAAATTTAATTGATAAGAAATCGCTTTTTAGACCGAAAAATATGAGGTTAAATTAGGTCAGTTAGTGTCCATTCAGAAATGAGATATTTTTTGCAAGGTCAATGAAGACGAAGATTTTAACTGTATGAATACATTGGGTATTTTGAGGATTAAAATTTGAGTCTGACGTAGAGATTGCGGAAAAGAGCTATTTCTGGATGAACACTAGTTAATGAGTGCCCATCCATTAACGCACTTTTAAGAATGTGGCACTGGCATGTTTCCAATTCAGAAATGAGCAATTTATTGCAAGGTCAAGGAAGTCAAGGGATTGTGTGGAGGCGTACAAGGATATGCCGCACAAACAATCCCGCAGGCTGACACAGAGATCGTGGAAAAGGGCGATTTCTAGATGGACACTCATTATACGCAAAACAAAGAATCCGTGTCAATGAAATCACGGCGTGTGCCAAGATTAATTATCGCCTGAACAAGATCACGCCACTTGCCTCCTTGTATAGCCAATCCGGTGTTCACCCGTTTCCGGATTGAGGTATACAACGTTTAAACGTAAGCTTCCCCGAAAGGGGGACAGTTCGAAAGTAGAACTTCCGGCCCTTTTGATCCATGAACTCTTGCGGGGGCAGATTCCCCAGAGAGTCAAGGTCAATAAAAGATTCTCCTAGTAAAAAGTAAATCACTTATTAAAGGGTAAGTCAAGCAAAAAATAGGATTTTTATTCTGGCTTAATTAGATAATAATATCAACTAGTTGAATAAAGTTCTGAACAAACGCCTCTGGATCAGGTATATAAAGGGACCATGTGATACTTTATCCGGGGGTAACTGTGTTGAACCTGTTAAAAGTCCTTGTACGGCCCGTCCGTAAATTTGAAGAGCAGAGATTTCAGAAATTGATGCAGGTGCATCATTACCTGGGCGCCCTGCCCAAAATCAGCGAGACTTTATGGTATGTTGCTACCTTTGCTGATCAATGGGTCGCTCTTCTGAGTTTTTCCGCTCCAGCCTTGAAGTGTTCACCAAGGGATCAGTGGATCGGATGGGACTTTCGTCATCAGTACGATCGGTTAAAATTGCTGAACAATAACAGCCGTTTTCTGATCCTGCCCGACTGGCATTTTCCTAATTTAGCCTCCCGCATTCTCTCTTTGTGCCAAAAGAGACTACAGGCTGATTGGCAGGAGGTTTTCGGCCACTCAGTTGTGCTGCTTGAGATCTTTGTGAACCCGCAGTTGTTCCAGGGAACCATCTACAAAGCGGCCAACTGGATATATGTAGGCAACACCAAGGGCTTTCATCGAACTGGGCAAGGCTACAGTATCACGGCACAGTCACCGAAAATGGTTTTTTTCAAACCATTAATTTCCGATGCACAAGCACTGTTATCCCAGCCTATCCTTGAACCAGCTTATCGTACAGGAGGTATAAAAATCATGCTCAGTGCACAGCAGATGGAATCCTTACCCAACTTTTTTGCTGATATTCCTGATCCGCGTCGTGCTCAAGGACGACGACATCGACTCTCTACCGTTTTAGCCATTGCCGCCGGGGCAACCCTGTGTGGAATGCGCGGCTACCTCGCCATCTCAGATTGGGCAAAAAGCCTTGGACAGAAAGCCCGAAAGCGTTTCGGCTGCAGATATCAAAACAATCATTACATGGTACCGAGTCTGTTGTGATCCGGGATGTATTGATCCGCGTGGATCCCGTGCATCTCGACCGTGCACTACAGCGCTGGAACCAAGTCTATGAGCAGGAGGATGAAAGTCTGGCCATTGACGGAAAAACAATGTGCAACGCCATAGACGATCAAGGCTGTCAGATTCATATCATGAGTGCAATCGGTCATCAGAGCAAGGCCTGCTACACCCAAAAAAAGTCGGCTCCCTTCCTGTAGAGGGAAGTGATGAACTCAAACGCACCAATGAAATCAAGACCGCCATCCCCCTCCTTGATGCCTTAGATAATCAAGGTAAAGAAATTACTGCTGATGCCCTGTTTACCCAGTGCAAGATCGCTGATTATTTGGTCCGAGACCGTAAGGCTCATTACCACTTCACCGTTAAAAACAACCAACCCACACTTCTTGAGGATATCGAATTCTATTTTAAAGACCGAAAGGATCCCGATTTTGTCCATTGCAACACTTCTGATCACGGCCGCATCGAAATCCGCAAAATCTGGACCACAACTGAACTCAATGACTATCTGGACTTTCCTCATGTCGGACAAGCATTTGTCATCCAACGGGAGTCCACAGATAAAAAAAGCGGTGAATACTCCTGTGAAATCACCTATGGAATCACGAGTCGAACACCTAAACAAGCCGACGTTCAATGCGTTCTTGCCACCAACCGTGGCCACTGGAGTATCGAAAACAGCTGTCATTACATCATTGATTGGAACTATGACGAAGACCGCAGCCGCATACGTACTGGCCATGGCCCAGAAAACATGGCTCGTCTGCGCCGTTTTGCTATCAGTTGCATCAAGCTGAAAGGTGTATCTAATGTCGCACAAAAAATGCGACAGCTCGCTCGCAATGTACTCTTGGTCTTTGACTATTTGAGGATGACTGAAAACTCTTGTGCTAGCGCCTTACGACTTTAGAACAAATTCACCGTGGTTTTGTAACTTCTCAATAACTTCGGGTAGCAGACTTGTGCCGTAACTTTCAAGTGAGCTACGGCATGTCCCCGGACTCTTTGCATAGTTACCATTGTAATTATTTGTATTTCCTTTTGATAAGGCAAATTCTCAATTACTTCGGGAGGCAGACTCCTGCCCTGGTTCTTCTGTGGGCAAAGGAATGCCTCAAGCCTTTTCGAGAAGTTTCACCCCTTCCAAAGGGCAACAGTGGACATAACATGCAAAATAAAATACCTCATCACATGGACTATGTCCATAGCCTGTCACTGTGATTCCGGGAACTATCTGAGCATTGCGGCCCCTCAATCTTTTATATCCTCTTTTTGCCGATAAAACTCATTCAGAGCTGCGTAAAAGGGTTGAGCCGAATCAATACTGAACGATACTTCAAGAACGTCATGCAACTTCTCAAGGTTTTTGACTATTTGTTTGAGCCGGTCTGTATTATCTATCAAGAGATACATCCGACTCGTCAAACCATCTCCCGTTGGGCCGCATAGAATTCCTTCAAGGTTATAGGACCGTCTGGCAAACAGTCCTGTGATGTGGGACATGACCCCTGGATGATTGGAAACTGTTAATTCAAGTATACATTGTGACATGACCTCATCCTCCTATCATTACCCTGTTCGCTGAACCTGGTGGAACCATGGGATAAACATTAGCGGCGGCGTCGATTGGTGCAACGATGACACTCGGTCCTGGTTTGGATAAAGCCAGGGCCAGGGTCTTGAGAGGATCCCGACTCTTGCTCAAATCATACCCTGAAAGACCGAAGCCCTGTGCAATGGTCGCAAAATCAGGGGCTGAATGGAATTCAGCGGCATAGATACGGTTGTTATAGAATAATTCCTGCTGCTGTCGTACCAATCCAAGGTGGTCGTTTTTCATGATGATCACCGTCACATCCAAGTCCTGCTCCACTATCGTCGCCAACTCCTGAATATTCATTAAAAAAGAACCGTCTCCACTGAAACAGACCACCCGACGTCCACTGTTTGCCAGAGCCGCCCCTATGGCTGCGGGTACTCCGAAACCCATCGTTCCCAGCCCACCGGATGTTAAAAAAGTTCGTGGGGATCGAAATGGATAGACCTGAGCCACCCACATCTGGTGCTGCCCCACGTCCGTGGTGACAATGGTGTCAAATTCTGCAATCTTGCCGACATGATGTACGAGGTTGATGGGATGCTGCAGACTATCCGTCTTGGGCATAATAAAAGGATATTGAGCTTTGAGTCTGGTGATTCTTGAATTCCAATTGGATCGTCGGTCGACCTTGATCTCGGAAATGAGATCTCGAAGAACCTCACCCACGTCGCCTACAACAGAGAGGGTCACTCTCTTGATTTTGTCTATCTCTGAACGATCAATATCAATGTGAATAATGTCTGCACGTCTGCAAAAGTCCATTGATCTGCCCGTGGCCCGATCATCAAACCGAACACCGAATGCCAAGAGGAGATCAGCTTCTTCCAGCACATAGTTCGTATATCGGGCACCGTGCATGCCTATCATTCCAAGAAATAGAGGACTCTCCGGGGGAACCCCCCCCAAACCCATGAGTGTTGAAGCTACGGGTATTGAATTCTTTTCCGCCATCTTTTTCAGCGCTTCCGCACATCCAGAGGCGATCACTCCCCCTCCGATACAGATCACCGGACGTTTTGCCTTGTGAATCATACCGACGATTTGATCAATCTCTCTTTTATTCCACGAGGTCGGTACGTCTGTGCTCTGAGATTCAGGCCATCTTTCAATTTCAACAACCTCGGTCTGAATGTCCTTGGGCACATCGATCACTACTGGTCCGGGCCGCCCTGATTCTGCAATCTGAAATGCCTCAGACAAAACATCGGGTAAGTTGTTTACGTTCCTCACCAAAAAATTATGTTTGGTGACCGGGAGGGTAAGGCCGTATGTGTCGACTTCTTGAAAAGCATCAAGCCCTATCATTGAAACCGGGACCTGACCGGTGATGGCGACCAGGGGAACTGAATCGGACTTGGCATCAGCTATGGGAGTAATGAGATTTGTTGCTCCGGGGCCTGAAGTAGCCAAGCATACTGCTGTTTTTCCTGTGCTTCTGGCCATTCCCTGAGCAATGAAGCCTGCCCCCTGTTCGTGACGGGCCAGCACGTGACGAATCGAGCTTTTGTACAATGCATCGTAAATCGGTAAGGTCGCCCCACCGGGAATTCCGGAAACAGTCTCTATTCTTCGCTTCTCCAGCGTTTTTACAATCATTTCCGCTCCACTGCATCTCATGGTATTCCTCCGTCTGTTTTTTTTGAGTGTCCATCCAGAATGGTGCCGCCACTCAGGGTTCTCGTGCCACTACGAAAACCTCCAATAAAAAAACCCCCGTCGGCTTATGCCGACGGGGGTTTCATTACTCTTGATGCTATTTTGACCTATGTCATCCCCTTCGGTACAAGCCGGCATCCAACCGGATTTACAACGACTACGACTACTCCCATAAGGCCGAGGGCCATAAGATTCAGAGACAATGTGGATGAGATATTTGTACCGAAAGAAATCATAATTGTCATATGTCCTGTATGATCTTTTGAAAAAGATAAACTAAAAATGTTTTCAGGTCAACTGTTTTTTTCCTGCTTTCCGAATATGTGCAACCCGTGCGGGGAACCTGACCAATCGCACACGTTGATCATCTGGAAAACACACTTCTGCTGTAGCTCACAGAGGTGTCTATGGAAACTTGCCTGTGGATAAAAGCATGCCCCCGGACTCAATGGAGTGTATCCCCCTCTCATGGATCTTAAAAAATATATTATCGTTTTTATGCAATGTCAAGCGGTTTTGCATACGAACAGCTTTTACCCCAATTTTCTTTGATCTTCATCCCAGTGTTGGATTAAATAGTACTTCTCTCTCTCAAATACCCTGACTATGCTCTCAAAATACTCTTCACACTCTCTTATATCCATATGATATGTCTTATTGACGCACGATAAAATTCTGGAATGGTAGAAAGGGATCATGACGTCTGTAATCTGCTCCTTCGAAATTACATCATTTCGATAGGCGATGGCGAAACTGAACATATCCTCACCCATAGATCATTATAATAAAAAAATCGCTCCCTGATGAGTTCCGTTGCTTTGCTCACTTCTATCAACACCGGTTGCGGGATGATCTTCTTTCATAACTGTTCATATCGATCAAAACCGAAAATAAAGCTATCGTAGAGTGCATCCATATAACGCTGACTTCCGGAGGTTTCTCGTCTCCACCGAGTCCGTACCCGAAGATATTGCTTGGTAAACTGGTCTCAGTATCCTTCTAAAAGTATTCAAAATCAATCATGAGATCAAAGAAAGTCATAATCACTTGTCTGAACATGTAGCTTAAATCCTTGCCGGATCTTTGGTGCGATGGGTCTTGGAAGACCCCAGGAAAGTCTGACATACTTTGGATCGCCGGGCAGTGGCCGTGGTGGTCAGCCATATGTATATCCCGAAATTGGTGATTTTATCATTCCAGAGTTTTTCCGACAAGAAGCACCTTGCCATCCTTCCGCAAAATCCAAAATCCCTGCCTGTGGGTTACCTCAGCCTGAAGAGGGTCCTCAACATGGGATAAGCGATATGATTGGTAATGGAACCATCATACTTATGACCTTGAGAGTCTGAAGTACAGAATTGAGGACGTTTATTTTACTGAGCACCTCACGAGAAAGATTATCTTACGTGGTAACTTTTCCATTGATATCGGTGCAAAAACAATGCAATCCATGTCATTTTCAATTTGTAGTTCTGGATATCTAAATATTCCTTCCCATCAAGAATAATTCTTTACAAACTCCGTGCATATTGATAGGCTGACACAAAAGCGGTTTCATCCTACTGAGAGTTACCTATCTTCCTGCTGCTCATCAAATGACTCATCCTCAATATCCAGTTCCCGTTGAAATTCCGACCTCGGTCTTACTTTTAGCGGTACAATGAATAAAATCCTTTAATTTGTACACGAACCTGTCAGGAAATTGTCACCTGTGACCATTGTATGTTTTGTCAGAGTGGATATCTACTCATGAGGGCCTCGGCTTTTTTATGAATTCACATTGAAACATATTCAAGTCTGTATCATTTCACCTCTTATTAATGAATCAAGAAAGGAGGACATAATGAACCAAGAATATGATTACACACAATTATGGTCATCTGTAACCGGCGAGAGTTATGCTGACATTTTCACAAAAACCACGAAACGTCTTCCTGATAAGGATGCGATTATCTTTAAAGACAGACGTATCACCTTTAAGGAGTACGATGATGCATCCGACAGACTGGCTACTATTCTTTTAGAACTCGGTGTGAAAAAAGGCGATCGAGTCGGAGTGCTCTTACCCAATTGCCCGGAATTTATGTATGCTTTTATTTCAGTTATTAAAATGGGAGGTATAGTAATTAATCTGAGCACAAGGATGCGAAAGAAAGAGCTTGAATACATTTTTAACGACTCTGGAATGACTGCTCTTTTTCTTATCGATGAATATGGAGATTTCAGCTTTGCTGATGCAGTGAAGGAGCTTCTGCCCTCTCTCCCAGATTTAAAGCAGGTCATTGTCAAAGGCAAAAATGTCACGGAGGGCATGCAGAGCTGGTATGATCTCCTGGAAAAACTTGAGCATAGGGATTTCAAAGAGTTTCTCAGGGGTCGTACCGCTGGACCAAAGGAACCCCAACTTCTGCAATATACATCCGGGACCACCGGAGTTCCAAAAGGAGTGTTGCACGATAATGATGGTTATCTCTCTGCTCATAAAATCATAGCGCCGTTCATCAAACTGAGTCCCGATGATGTATTTCTGTGTACATTGCCTCTGAGCCAAGCCTTTGGTCGAGTCATTATAACCATGAATATGCTTCTTGGCGCCAGATTGGTATTGCTTGAAGAATTCAATCCTGTGGAGGTAATAAAGGCCATCCAGGACGAAAAAGTCACCTTTGTGCCTTTGGTGCCGATGATGGTTGAACTCATAATGATGATGGTTCCAGATTTGGATACGTATGATCTGAGCAGTGTCAAAGTCCATGTGAATGCCGGAGGTCCGCTCTACAGTGAGACTGCAGAAAAAATACGCAACAATCTTTGGCCCCTCTCCAAGGTCGGTGACACTATCGGCACGAGCGAAACGACCTTTACGGCCTTCAGTCCCCCGGGCGATAAAGAACGCATATCTTTGAAAACTGTCGGCATGGCAGTACCGGGAACCCATATTAAACTCTTAGATTCAGACAACAGAGAAGTTCCATTCGGCAAAGTTGGTGAAATTTGCGCAAAAGGACCCAACGTAATGCTCGGGTACTGGAACAAACCAGATCTTACTGAGAAAGCCATCGACAAAGACGGGTATTATCACTCTGGTGATCTGGCATTTTGCATCGATGCAGAAGGGAATATGGAGCTTGCAGGTCGGAAGACGGATATGATTATCCGGGGCGGCTATAACATCTATCCGGTTGAGATTGAGAATTGCCTCTACGAGCATCCCAAGATTAACCATGCCGCTCTTATAGGACTTCCCGACATGGTAAAAGGGGAAACTACGTGTGCTGTGATAACTCTTGTTCCAGGTGAGAATCTCACAACTGAAGAAATAAAAGAATATTGCAAAGAAAATCTTGCGGACTACAAGGTGCCTGATACGGTTGAGATTGTAGAAAGTCTCCCCATAATCCCGCCTGGAAAAGTAGATAAGAAGTTCATCAAAGCAAAGATGATCAAGGAAATGGAATAGAAGGATAAGTCACATTTTATCATGCGGATTGATCTCCATTGCCACAGTAAATATTCACATGACAATTACCTCGAACCAAGGTTGCTGATCCAAGAGGCCATAGAAAAGAAACTGGATGGAGTCTGTTTCACAGAGCACTATTCTTTAGATGCTTCTTTACCGGTTGAGGAAATAACAGTACCCGAAGGCTTTCATGTGTTTAGAGGTGTTGAAATATCAACGAACCTGGGCCATCTCCTGGTCTATGGACTGGAAGACGATACATGGAACATCTGGTCCAGAGACAATTATCTGGATTGCAGGGAAGTGATGGAAAGAGTGATCGCATTAGGAGGCATTTGCATCCCTGCCCATCCATTCAGGGGCCAAAATTCCTTTGGGGATAAAATAAGCGGCATACATCAGTTAGATGCCATTGAAACTCACAATGGACTGAACACTCACGAAGCAAATCAAAAGGCGGTCCATTTCTCCAGACTCAAAAACATTCCGTCCGTGGGTGGAAGCGATTGTCATAACAGAGGACAAGTCGGCACAGCTTACACCGAGTTCAAGAATCCTATTACAACAATGAAAGATTGTATAAGAGAGATCAAGTCAGGCAATTGCAAAGGATGCCATGGATCTATGAAAATCTGATTTTGATGCATGAGGAGGTCGTTTATGTTATCAGGAGAGCAAATATTATCTAAGAAAAGAGAATTGAAACGGATTTTTTCAGAAGGTGATATCGGTAAAATGAAAAGTAAAAATCGTATTGTAGTTGCTCCAATGGGTCTTTTTTATCAAAACTGTCTTGATGGCCTGGAGTTGAAACCACATGTGATTGAATTCTATGAAAGTGTAGCTCGGGGAGGAGCAGGGATGATGATTGTCAGTGCCTCCTTTTATTTCCCAATGATGAACGAAGCGAGTATCACACAACCCTTTGCCATGTGGGATGACAAATATATTGGCCCTATGAGCAAATTGGTAAAAGCGGTACGAAAACATGGGACTTGTATCGGTCTTCATTATACGCATATGGGTTCTTTTGCACACAGTATGATAACAGGTGAGCAGCCCATCTCAGCTTCGGGAAATTTTAAGAATCCCATGACTCATGAAACGCCTCGCGAGATAACCAAAGATGAAATAAAGGAGGTCATTGCGAATTTAAGTGATGCTGCAAAGCGAGCAAAAGAAGCGGGATTTGATTTTGTGGAATACAATGCATATTCAGGTTATCTTATTCGCGAATTCCTTTCATCAGCGACAAATAGCCGGACAGATGAATATGGCGGACCAATGGAAAACAGGTTGCGGTTCTTTAAGGAGATCATTTATGCTACAAAGGAAAAAGTCGGAGATGATTACCCGGTTATTGCCAAAATCTCAGGAGATGAATTTGTACCCGGAGGGAACACCTGGAAAGATGCAATTGAGATAGCGAAAGCTGCAGAGAGTTGGGGTGTGGATGCGTTACACGTTTCTCCTGGTGGCCATGACACCTCCATCCCTTTAACTCTAGGCTACGTGCCTCAAGGAGCCTTTACGTATCTTGTGAGGTTGGTAAAAGATGAGGTTCAGACGCCAGTCATCACTGCTCATATTGATGATTTGTTTTTTGCGGAGAAGGTTGTCTCTTTAGGACATGCTGATTTTATCGCATTCGGCAGAAAGTTTTTGGTTGATCCGGAGTTTCCTCTGAAGGGCAAAGAGGGGAGATTCGAAGACATTCGTCCTTGCATCCGGTGCAACCAGGGGTGCTATGATAAAGTGATGAGCTGGCAAAATGTCGGCTGTCTCATGAATCCGCCTGCAAGAATAGAAATGGAATGTGAAGACATTCCCGTCATAAAAAAGAAAAAAATAATGGTCATCGGCGGTGGTCCGGGAGGCCTTTCGTGTGCCGAGGTATTGGCTCAAAGGGGTCACCAGGTTTCCCTCTATGAGAAAGAGGATACACTCGGTGGCCAATTCAATCCGTGTTCCATCCCCCCTGGAAAAGCTGAATTTACGCTTGCTGTTGAATATTTTAAAAACCGGCTTCCAAAGCTGGGGGTGAATATCTCTTTAAACTCCGAAGTGTCTCTCGCCGTGGTGGAACGTGAAAAGCCGGATGTGGTAATTGTGGCCACAGGTGCAAGATTTGCCATTCCTTCCATCCCCGGAGTTGAAAGAGAAAACGTGGTGACCGCCATCGATGTTCTTGAAGGAAAGGCAGATGTGGGCAAGCGAGTTGTGGTAATCGGTGGAGGAGGCATCGGCTGTGACACTGCCCTCTTCCTTGCCAAGGAAGGAGCAATGGATGCTGAAAATGCCCTTTTCCTCAAAGAATGGGGCGGATTAGGCGAAGACTTTCTTGATTTCACTCACAAGGGGAAACAGGTAACAATTTTGGAGATGCTACGTTCCATTGGAAAAGACATGGGTGTCTCTCGTCGCAGTCTGACACGCCGTCTCCTCCGCATGAATAATGTTCAGGTTATTCCTGAAGCTGAGGTCATTGCCGTTACTGATCGAGGTGTTGAATTTAATAAAGACGGGGAAAAACAAGAAATTGAGGCTGATACGGTTGTAATCGCTTCAGGTATGGACCCGGAAAACAGGCTGTACAATGAACTCCAGGGAAAAGTGCCGGAACTCCATATTATAGGGGATGCTCAAAAGCCGAGAAAAGCTTTGGATGCTATTCAAGAGGCGGTTGCTTTGGCTTTCAAGATTTGAAAAATGGCGCCCATCCAGAGATGAAACCGGAAGACAAGTTGTTTGCATTGGAATTGCTGATATTGACCCGAGGAGGTTGAGACAATGATTTCAGAATCAAGAGAATGGTACGAAAACCGCCATGAGTATGTGAGGAAGTGGAAAAAGAAGACAGGAAGAAAGGTTTTAGGTTACTTCTGTACCTATGTGCCTGAAGAAATACTCTACGCCGCTGATATTCTGCCTGTAAGAATCTTAGGCAGCCATGAGCCATCGAGTATAACAGAGGCTCATCTCTTTGCCATGTACTGTCCTTTTTGCAGGGACTGTTTAGCACAGGGGCTTGAAGGGAGATACGATTATCTGGACGGTATCATGATTTCGGAGTCATGCCTTCATATTCGTCAAACCTATTCGAGCTGGAAGGAACATGTTCCCGTAAATTTCGCCTATATTCTTCCCATGCCCGCCGGCCTTCAAAGCAGATTGGCCGCTCCTTTTTTGAAGAAGGAATTGGAAAAATTTATAAGAGAGATTGAACAGTGGACAGGGAAAAAGATTGGTGAAGCGGATCTGGTGAAAGGGACTGAAATAGTAAACACAAACAGAAGACTCATGAAGGAAGTGTATGAACTGAGAAAGTCGGATACTCCGCCCATAACAGGTCTTGAGTCGATGTATATGGTGATTGGAAGCCAATTGGGAGACAAAAGAGAACAGAATACGCTCATTGAGCAAGCACTGTCCGGTGGATTCGACGGAAGATTGGCTGACCGTGATCCAGGACAGCGTTTGATGATCATAGGAAGCGAGGATGATGATACGGAATTTGTCTATATGGTTGAGCAAGTGGGTTCGACAATCGTATGTGATGATCATTGTACTGGAAGTCGTTATTTCTGGGATGAAGTGGACATGGATTCCGATCCTCTATTAGCAATTGCTGAGAGGTATGTTACAAGAACGCCCTGTCCAAGCAAAGATTGGCCTGAACTTCGGCGTTTTCAGAGGATTATGAATTTTATCAGGGAGTATCGAGTGGACGGGGCAATTGTAATTCAGCAAAAATTTTGCGACCCCCATGAATGTGATAAAGTCGCATTGTTGGATATGCTGAAGCAGAACGATATTCCGGCCCTGTATCTGGAGTTTGATGTGACCGCACCCATAGGACCTCTGCGTATCAGGGTAGACGCATTTCTGGAAACCCTTGCCGGAGAAGACTTGTTTTGATACGATTCGTCAACTGACCTGCAGATCATGATAAAAAAACTTGTAAGACAAATAGATAGTGTCTGAACGAAAACCAGTGCCCATCCATAAATGGTCTTTTTGCTCAATATCTGCGTTATGCTCGAAAAATAATCCTCGGAATATCAAACATATGCCTGTGGTTATTTTTCTCGCATGCCTTGATCTTGAACAAAAA
>JAXHSZ010000211.1:0-8659 GCA_034190725.1 Thermodesulfobacteriota bacterium | reverse complement strand
TCTTTCTCTGGATATCCCGTTTTGGCCTCAACTCCCTCTCTTCAGTTACTATGAAGACATGTATGTCCAGGCCTCGGAGCATTTTCCAGGTATTTTACTGAACATGGAAAGACGCACACTGAGTTTTTCCATGGATAAGTTCATGGAGGAACTGGAAGAAGCCATGTCCCATTTTGAAGAGGCTGAGTATTTTGATATCAGCCCCACTTACTCGGTTGTATACCACCGTTTTCTGGAGCTTGATTTGTCCGGTTATCCGGCTATCAGGGGGCAACTTGAGGGGCCTATCAGTTTCGGATTCAATGTGAAGGACCAGGATGAAAAACCGATCCTTTTCAATGACACGGTGCGGCCCTTTTTATTGGAGTTCATGGCAAAGCGGATCAATGTTCAACTCGGTCGTTTGAAAGAGCTGAACAAAAATGCATTTATGTATGTGGATGAGCCAGGCTTGCAGTTTCTTTTCAGCGGCATGGCCGGGTACAGTGATCGAGCTGCCCTGGTCGACATGGAATATTTTTTCTCCCTGATTGACAGGCCGAGAGGCGTTCATCTCTGCGGAAATCCGGACTGGGATTTTCTTCTCGGCCTTGATCTGGATATCCTTTCACTTGATGTCTATACAAACGGAGAGATTTTCTCTGCATATGGTCCCTCAATAAAGAAGTTTCTGGATCGAGGCGGCGTTCTGGTCTGGGGGATTGTTCCCACAAATTATGAACCTTTTGAGAACGAGAATATCGATTCCCTGATCAATCAGCTCAAAGGGATATGGGCGGTATTGGGAAAAAAGGGAATTGACCTGGAATTCCTTTTGTCCCGCAGTCTGATCTCACCGGCAACATGTTGTCTGGTGAACCCGGACGGCGAAAAGACCGTTGAAAAAGCATTCAATGTAGTGAAGGAAGTATCAGGGAGGCTTCGTGAGGAGTATAATCTGTAACTTCTCAAAAGTCCGGGAACATGCCGTAACTCCCAGATGAAATATATGCTGCAAAATTCTGTTCTTTGGAGTGAGTCTCCATCCTGAAATGAGATGTTTCTTCCCTTTTTCTTTAAAAAACCACCTTGACAGTTGCTCAAAAGTAAACCATAATATGGGTAAAACTTAATGTGGTTCTGGTTTCTGTATTCAGAAGTATGAGAGGGGCAAAAGATGTCCAACATAACCCTGAGTGTTGATGATGAAATCATCAAGAAGGTCCGCAAAATCGCCATTGATAAGAACACGACTCTCACTCAAATGGTCAGGGATTTTCTGGCCTCCGTTGCTGCACGTGATGCAGCACAAAAGATGCAAGCAGTAAAAGAACTTGAGATGTCCTTTGAACAGTTCAGCCGGGATATGGGAAAGAGAGAGTGGAGGAGAGAGGAACTTTATGAGCGATAATACGGTGTTTCTCGACTCAAATATTGTTGTCTATGCCTATGACAGGCACGCGCCGGACAAAATGGTAAAGGCTCAGTCTCTCCTGAAATCAGGGATTGCCCAGGAAAACGCTGTAGTGTCATCACAAGTTCTCGGGGAATTTTTTGTTGTGGTCACACAGCGAATCAAAGAGCCATTGTCTGCAGATGATGCGATGAGGATCATTGAGATACTGAGTGTGTTGCCGATCGTAGAAATTGATCTGTCCCTTGTAAAGCACGCCATTCAGACACATAAGATGTATGGGATTTCATATTGGGATTCACTCATCCTAGCAGCTGCGGAATATGCTGGGTGCGGCAGACTCATATCAGAAGACCTCAGTGACGGTCAGGAATACAATGGGATAATAGTGGAAAACCCCTTCAGGTGAACAGAACAAAACCTTGGCGTCTTTTCCTATTTTGCAGTTAACTATTTTTTGCCATTAAGAGCGAGAAGATGTGCAAAGATGAACGCCTTGCCGTGACCTGGCAACGCAACTCTCCTCTCTCCTCCTTCCAGCCCTGAGCGAAGACGGTGCTTATTGAAATACTTACAAGTCGGTATTCTTATCTCTGTAATTCTCTGACTCATTCTGACGGGGGTCCAGTTTTTCACGATCTATCCACTCAATTTTATCTACATTACTGTTCAAAACTCATGTTTAAAAGAATAGATGACTTTCCGATGCGACAGGAAATCTCTCGGATTTGCCAACCTCCGTGAACGGTTGCTGAGCCAGTAAAACGTCGATTTATACATCAAGAGCAGTGAGAATCTTTCTCATGGTATTTATTTGTACATATCCATCTTCATTTATTGAGTGCTGAACGACCCAAATTATATATTGTAATTTTCTTGTCAATCGTTTTTATTTTTGGTATTCAGGTGAATAATAAGCGGAAAATCGTAATCACTTAAAGAGCTTCCTGTGGGAGGCCCATTGCAAAGATGAGAGGGGCGATTTTAACAAAGCACCGAGGGAGTGTCACATCGTGCCCATCAAACGGATCGAGCAGATATGTTAAGGCGCCTTCCCCGTCCTGGCCTTAGACTGCTAAAACAAGAAGTAACTGATAAATACATCTTTGTTAGGAGGAGTCGTGCTAAACAAAAAAGTTATTATTGTTGGGGCTGGTCCTGGTGGATTAGCCGCTGGAATGCTTCTTTCCTCAAAAGGATATAAAGTAAGAATTTACGAAAAAGAAGCAATTGTAGGGGGTCGAAATGGGTCAATCACGCTTGGCGATTATACTTTTGATATGGGCCCTACATTCTTTATGATGAAAGATGTTCTTGAATATATATTTACAGCTACTGGCAGAAAACTTGATGATTATTGTGAGGTTATCCCTTTGGAGCCGATGTATCGACTCCGCTATAATGGGGAAAAGGACTTAAAAGCATCCTCAAATTCAGATATAATGAGAGAACGGATTGAACAATTCTCTACAGGCAGTGCCAAAGGATATGACAAATATCTGGAAAGAGAATGCAAGAAGTTTAATACGTTAGTTCCCTGTCTTTCAATTCCCTATAGTTCTGTCCTTGACTTTTTTTCCTGGCAATTCATCCGATCGCTTCCTTATTTAGACGCACATTGCAGCCTTTATGATGTGTTAAATCGATATTTTGACGATCCTGATGTCATCACTTCATTCACATTCCAGGCAAAATATATTGGAATGTCTCCTTGGAAGGCACCAGGGACTTTTTCAATTATTTCATATATCGAACATGGTGGTGGAATTTATCATATAAGAGGCGGCTTAAATAAACTTTCCAAAGGAATGGCAAAAGCCTTTGAAGAAGAGGGTGGAGAAATTTTTTTATCAAGCCCAGTTAAAGAAATAATTATTAAACATAAGCAAGCAGTTGGAGTTCTACTTGAGGATGGAACAGTCGATCAAGCTGATTATATTATAATTAATGCTGATTTTGCTTATGCAATGACAACGATTGTCGATGAGAAGAATCTTAAAAAATATACAAAGGAAAAACTGGACAAGAAAAAATATTCCTGTTCAACATACATGTTATATCTTGGCGTTAACAAAAAATACAAGGATCTTGAACATCATAATATTATTTTTGCAAATAACTATAAGAAAAATGTTGAAGAGATAACAAACATGCTAAAACTTTCAGAGGACTTTTCATTTTATGTACAGAATGCATGTGTCACTGATTCAACGCTTGCTCCAAAAGGGAAAAGTACGCTTTATGTTCTTGTACCAATGCCAAATAATTTCAGCTCAATTGATTGGGAAAAGGAAAAACTCAGAATGAGGGATACTGTTATAGACGCCATGGAAACACGCGGCGGATTTAGTTCAGTTCGTGAAAGTATTGAGGAAGAATTAATTATCACCCCCGCTGATTGGGAGGGTGAACACTCGGTTTACAAAGGTGCGACTTTTAATCTAGCGCATAATATGAGTCAGATGCTCTTATTGAGACCTCATAACAAATTTGAGGAATTCAAAAATTGTTACCTCGTTGGCGGCGGAACTCACCCAGGAAGCGGACTTCCAACTATATATGAGTCAGGGCGTATTTCAGCTGAACTTATTATGAAAAATGATGGTATAACTCTTTGAATGTATTCGGTTTTATAAATTTAATGCGTAGCATTTATAGTAAAAAGCTTCCAGATCTTGAACGCATCCAAGATAAAGGGCTTCTTGCAGTAAAAATTGCCCAACATTTTGCCCTGAGAATAGACTTTTTAGATGAGCGTGTATGTATGCATCTTTCAAAACTTTTCACCAATGCACGGCCGGTTAAAGGTAAAAAAGGAAAGGAGTTGATCGAGAAATTTATTGACAAAAACTGGTTTGATAATTTTTCATCGTTTGAAGAAATACCATTTACAGCAGCGTCTATTGGTCAAGTTCACAATGGCATTTTAAAAAATGGCGATTCTGTTGTTGTCAAAGTAATAAAGGAGGATTTTAAAGAGCAGTTTTTAAAGGATCTTCGTTCTCTCAGAAAATTGGTAAGATTTTTGATCAGGTTTTACCCAAAGCTCAGAAAAGTTTTTAATCCATTAAGTATTCTTAATCATATAGAAGATTATACTATTTCAGAATTGGATCTGAAAAATGAAATTAAGGGAGGTGAAAAACTTCAACAGATTGCTGAAAAATACAAAGATCGTTATGATTTATCAAAATTAAAATTTCCTTATTATTACAAAGAACTTTCAAATAGCAATGTTCTGGTATCAAAAAAAATTGAGGGCCAAACATTTGATGAGCTGCTAAATAAAAAACAATTGACAATGCAAACACTGCTCGAATTGTTCCATGTACACGGCTTATTTCTTTTTGCTGAAGGTACTTTTCATGGAGATATTCATCCAGGCAATATAATTCGGGGAGATGACGGTTGTATATATTTTATTGATAACGGGGCATTGAGTTCATCAAATAGTAAAATGACGAAGGGGCTTTTTAAATTTTTTACCGCCCTATCGCAGTATGAGTACGAAAAATCAAGTGCATATTTAAATGAAATGGCGGACGTGAGGATTAAAGGGAAGCAGTTTAATGATTATTATCAGAAATTCCTGGTTCTCTATAAGGATTTTAAAGGCAAATCTGTGTCTGAAGTGAGTTTGACTAAAAAGATGATGGACACTATTAAGCTGGGAATTCACAGCGGTATGGAATTTGACCAAAGCATGTTTCCGATAATCAAAAGCCTCATGTATATGGATGGTATGGTGCTTCGATGTGATCCTGATATCGTTTTGATTGAAAAAATGAAAGCGATTATTGAAAATTTCAAGAGGGTGATTGACTATGAAGCTCATACTTAATATATTCATGTTTGTTTTTCTACTAAATTCATCAGTATATGCTCAGAAGGGAAAGTTAATTGTTGAAATCAGAGAATTTAAAAACACAAAGGGTTTGGCAAGGGTAGTGCTGTTTAATCAAAGCAAGGGATTTCCATCTGAATATCAATACGGAATTAGGTCAAAGTCAATAAAACTGGATACAACTCTTATCTATGTAGTGTTCGATTCCTTGGATTATGGGAAGTATGCTCTATCGGTACTTCATGATGAAAATAAAAATGGTAAAATGGATACGAATTTTATTGGCATTCCCAAAGAGGGATATGGCGTTTCAAATAATATTAACCCTAAAATGCGAGCACCACGATTTGATGAAGCAATGTTTTCTTTGGGAGTATCAGAAAAAGAGTTAAAAATTAGTCTCTCTTATCGATAAACAGATTTTAAAGGATATGGAATACAAGAGCTTTCATTAATATTATAAATTATACTTTTTCACAACTTTCAGTTTATTTCCATCATATAAGACAAGGGGATGACAAGGGGATGTTTTTCAAATATAGCAGTTAAAATTGGGTACATTTTTTTAAGAGTGAGCATCATACCAAGAAAAGCATTGCATTAAGGAGATTGTAGGTCAGTGACCCCATACCATTTTAATAATCAGCATACATGACAAAAAAAGAGAGGTTCAGGTATGAGGAGAATGAAGAATGACCCATATATGCTTGAGGAGTATGATTTTACTGGTGGAGTCCGAGGAAAATATGCAAAACGGTATTCAGAGGGCACCAACGTCGTAGTCATTGATCCCGATGTGGCTGAGTATTTTCCGGACCACGACTCGGTCAACGATGCTCTCCGCAGTTTAGCTACAATTATAAAGAGGCAGAAAAGAACTGAACAAGGGCATGGAGAGGGACCTTGAGATTATCCGTGAGGTGGTCAGTCGAGTGGGTCTCTCTGATGTCCGAGCATTCGGAATGAGTTGGGAAGATTGTGAAGATTTTCTGTCCCGACTTGGCTACCAGGTTAAGATAGAAGTTACACAAAAACAGGTGACGGCATGATGATAAAAGTTTCTATCGCTAAGGGTCTGCGCAAAAATAAGTTGGCAGAATTGGAGCCCATATTTAGGTCAGATTTGCATGCTACGATTGAGTAAAACCGCAGGAATAGTAGAAATAACAACCCAAAGTTGACCATCTGTGGCAACCAAAGGTTTGTCTACTAGCTCGTTTTCTAATCAAGAACCCTTAACTGAGGGAAATAGTTTCTGTAGTATGAGTAATCGAGGGTCATAATACCGTCGCTGTTCTCCATTGCAAAGCCACCAATGATGAAATCGGTAAGGATTCTTTGCCTGAATGACAGCGTATGAGTGCATCGAGGACAGACGAGAATGATGGTTTCTTTACAGGAGGGACATAAAAATCTTTTCTTTCTTAGATATTGGGTCCATGCGTCCAATACGGAAGCATAATTCAATGCACGTGCTTTCAACACGCTGACTTCGAGGATGTCAAGCGAAACGTCAAGTGTTTCAATATCCGGAAAGTTCACCCCGAGTTCGAAATAGATGCAGTCATTGATTATAAACTCATGAGAACTATACTTCTCCATGAGTTCTGATGCTCGACTGTATAGCGTGTCTTTTGTGAAAATACTCAGCAGAACATTCGAATCAACAGTAATGATCATTATATAGATTCTAAGATAATGTTTTTGGGGTATAGTAGAGACTCAGCAATAACTAACTTTGTTGTTACTAAATGGAAGGATCAAAGCTTAAAGCAGTGGAATTTTGTTTTTCTTTGAGCTTTCAGCTTTGAGCTTGCTTGGAATCCGTAACCAGTTTTTTTAGTTGCGAAGCTATGTTGAACACCAAAATCTTTTTCTTAAGGACTATATATCCCGGAGAGAGCGTATTTGCTGAACAGAGTCTCTATCGTCCTCCGATTTGATACAACCGGCGACCCTCTCTATTTTAGACCGGTAATCAATTTCTTCTTCAAAGGTCATCCTGAGCGCAAGCTCAAAAGCCTCAGAATCCTTCTTGAGATTGTGTCGTTTTTTAAACAGCTTTAAGAGTCGCTGTCTTGTGGGTGTAAGACGTATTGTAACGGACTGTTTCATGATTCCCCCCATCAATGTCTTACATTATATCCGATGTCTTACAAAGTGTAAAGTCTTTTTAAGGGAAAAATGGAAGTATACCGTTATCACTATTGTAGGAAAAAACAAGGAAGGACAATGGGACGTCTGCGTTATGAAAAATAGCAGTCTGCCTTCGTAAACATCGTTGAAAATTTCTATAATCCAGATAATCATAATGCTGGATTGGGTTATGGAATTTCCATAAGGATTCATGATGGATATTTTTTGTCGAGGCGGTGTTCTGGTCAGGTGAATTATTCCTAAAATTTTGAACTTTTTGAAAAGAGAATATCGATTCCCTGATCAATCGGCTCAAGAGATATGGACTGACTGTATTAGGAAAAGAGGGAATTGACCTGGAATTCCTTTTGACCCACAGCCTTATTTATCCGGCACCATATTGCTTTGTGAACCCGGACGGTGAGAAGACTGTGGAAATGTCTTCAACTGAGAGATGAGGTTGCCAATTGCTTCATGATTGTTTATGATGGGATTCATACTATTAAATTTGTCTTGACAACTTTACCAATATCGAGTAGGCTTATCTATCAAATGAAGCATTTGGTTGTATCGGTTTCGCGTTTACTCAATCCAATTTACGCAATCTTTATAACCTTGAACGGCGAACCCGTGTACCCTGAACGGTTATGAATCACCATGCCTTTTCGACAAGTATGTCCGGCATTGGATAATGTTTTATGTTGAGGCAGTATATCCTCCCACCCGTTTGAATGGTGGTGGCTGCGAGGATAGCATCATTCACATCTATTCCGTGGCTTGGATTCCACTTCCGATACAGGGCACCGGCAATGTCAATAATGGGTTGGTCAACAGCAGACGTCTTAAACTGTGATAAGAATAATTCTGTGGAATCTTCTTCGCCGGGTCGCATGAAAAACACTACCTCAGCACGTTGCATTGCCCCAATCCAAAGATCATATCGGCCGTCATCTTGAAGCTTACGAAGAAAGTGTAGTGCGTGTAGATCTCCACGGAGATGCCGGATAAGAATATCAGAATCAATGTAAGCCTTCATTCATGATGCCTTTCCATTGATTTTTGGAATTTATTCCGAGCAGATCTAACAGTTTGTTCAGGGGACTCTTCTCTCACCCAAGAACCAAATGTTTGGTCTAATATGTCAATTCTGTTTTCTTCTTCAATTTTAAAACTATAGGCTCTTCTCCACTTTCTAAAACCATAGCAGCAGCGCCTAATATCGTCTGTGCAGCAAGGGTAAGTGCTTTATCTCGAGCAATGCCCATCATAACTCCTCCGTCAGTCAT
>JAXHSZ010000210.1:0-5520 GCA_034190725.1 Thermodesulfobacteriota bacterium | reverse complement strand
CACGGGTATTCCGACACACTTGGCCAAAAATTTTTTCTACTACTGGAGAAATCAGCCCATACCGCAGGATGTGAAAGACCTGCCCGACAACCACAGTGAAACTGAACTCATTACGGGGCTCAAGGAAGCGGGGTATGCGATCGAGGACATTGACCTGATGTTGATCACCCATGGTCATCCTGATCACTACCTTCTGGGCAATTTCATCCTTGAAAAAAAACCGATAAAAGTCTCGGCCCACATTATGGATACCGACCGCATATGTAATCCATGGTCCATATCGAAAAATGTCTTTGAAGGTCGACCCAGATATGCAGCCATGGGCATGCCACTTCCAAAGTCTTCCGCTCAGGAATATCATAAACAGGCTGTTCGTGAAACATTCGATCTCTCTCTCAAGGTGGACTCTCCCATCGCAATTGAAGGCCCCCTTTCCGTAATGGGCGAGACGAGTGACTTTATCAGCGTCAAGCATTCCCCGGGACATTCGCCCGGATCCATCTGTCTTCTCATAGGTTCGGAAACTGACGAAGAGAAGATACTCATCTCAGGGGACGTGATCTTATACCCCATTACCCCACATCCCAATGATCTTGTCACATACCTCCGAACCTTAAATGAGCTTGGACAACTGGAAAGGATTACCCTGGCTCTCCCTGCACATGGGAAGAATGTCAGAGATTTCTACGGGCGGATCAAGTCCCTGAAGAAGCACCATAAAAGCCGACTCGAATTCACATACAGAGCGTGCCGCACGCCGAAAAATCCCTGGCAGATCGCATCCATGCCCCATTACTTCGATGTCTTTGTGCATCCTGAAAAGTTCAACCCCATGGCAGGGAACGAAGCCTTTATTCACATGAGACTCCTGGAGATGGCCGGGGGGATTCATCGATCAAAGATAGAAGGGAATGTCCATTATTTTGAGAATTCAGGAGAGAAGTTCGATCAGGTGTATGAAAGAATCATGGAGATTATCCATGACAGAAGATCCACGGCGCTGTAGCATTCACAAAGGACAAAAAAGAAAAATATGCTTCAAGTGACTGAATTGCAAAAGAGTTTCGGCGGAGTAAAGGCGGTTGACCGGTGTTCCCTTATGGTTGAAAAGGGTTCTATTACGGGTTTGATCGGACCCAATGGGGCGGGGAAGACGAGTGTCTTCAATCTCATCTCCGGTTTTTGCAAGCCGGACGGGGGAGAGATCAGGTTTGACGGCGCCAGGATAGACGGATTGCCTGCCCATAGAATATCGAAGAGGGCCATCTCCAGAACCTTTCAGAATCCCCATGAACTGAAAGAGATGACAGTCCTGGAAAACCTGATGTTTGTTCCCGGTATGCAGCTTGGAGAACGTCTGTGGAACCTCTGGTTTCGACCACGGGCGGTGATCAAACAGGAGAGATCCATCAGAGAGATGGCGATAGGGGTCTTGGAATTCGTGGAACTCGTTGACTTGAAGGATGAGCTGGCAAAAAACCTCTCAGCAGGGCAAAAGAAATTGTTGGAATTGGCCAGAACCCTTATGTCCGATCCCAAGATGATCCTCCTTGACGAGCCCGGTGCAGGGGTCAATCCCTCGTTAATGAAAAAACTGACGAAAAACATCCAGGACCTTCGGAAGAGGGGCAAGACGTTCTTTATTATCGAGCACGACATGGACCTCATTATGAATCTCTGTGACATCATCATTGTGATGGACAAAGGCAAGGATCTGGTCACCGGAAGACCGGAAACCATTCAGAAGGACCAGAGAGTATTGGATGCATATCTTGGGGGAAGTCATGAGCATCCTTGACGTCTCTGATATACATTCCGGGTATGGAGAAACGAAGATAATTCGCGGCGTCTCCATCACTGTGGAACACGGAGAGACCGTGGTGGTGATCGGTCCCAATGGTGCAGGCAAATCCACCCTGCTGAAGACGATCTTCGGTCTGCTCCGCCCGGCACAAGGGACCGTAAGTCTTCATGGAGAAGACATTACCGGGATGAGCCCGGAAAAGATCGTTCGCATGGGTATCTGTTATGTTCCACAGGTGGACAATGTCTTTCCTTCTCTCACGGTCCTGGAAAATCTGGAGATGGGGGCCTTTATCAGAAAAGATGATCTGGGCACGAGTTTGAGAGAAGTATACAAAAGATTTCCCGTACTCGAAGACAAGAAGAGAATAAAGGCGGGCAAACTCAGCGGAGGCGAGCAGCAAATGGTTGCAATGGGGAGGGCCTTGATGCTGAACCCACGAGTGCTCTTACTGGATGAGCCCACTGCCGGTCTGTCCCCCTTATTGGTGCAAGAGATGTTTCAGAAAATTCAGGAGATCAAGGAGAACGGCGTCTCTACTCTCATCGTGGAACAAAATGCCGCTGAGGCCCTGAAATACGCGGACCGGGGATATGTCCTGGCCATGGGCAAGAACAGATATCACGACACAGGAGAAAAATTGTTGAGCAATCCTGAGGTAGGAAAGCTCTATCTTGGCGCATAGCATATGAGTATTCTATCGGAAATCCCCCAACTCATGGTTTATGGAGTCGTCGAAGGCAGCATTATCACACTGGGTGCCATAGGTCTTTCTCTGACATATTCCATACTGAAGTTTGCTAATTTCGCCCATGGCGACATGATGGCATTGGGTGCTTTTTTTTGTCTCACTTCCCTGGCCGTCCTGAGGTTTCTCGGTCTCGAAGACAGTCCCTTTGATCCCCTGTCCTTCGGTTTCAATATGGTGGCGGCCCTGATCATAGCCATGGCACTGGCAGCGGCCACAGCCATGATTCTGGACAGGTTTCTGTACCGGAGGTTTCGAAGAGCAGGGCCCATAATACTCCTTATTTCATCGATTGGTTCCGCATTCATACTGCGGAATGTCATCCAGTTTATCTGGGGGCCTCAACCCCAATATTATTTCAAAGCGATTCAAATATCTCAAAAGGTGCCCGGACTCGGGGTGAGAATCAAGCCTGATGAATTCTTCATCGTTGGTATAGCCGGAGTTCTCGTGATTTTTCTTCACTTCTTTCTCACAAGAACAAAGACGGGAAAGGCCATGCGAGCTACGGCCGACAACATGGATTTAGCCAAGGTGAGTGGGATCGACACCGAAAGGATCATATTGTGGACGTGGGCCATCGGAACGGCCCTGGCCGCTGCTGGAGGTGTTTTGGCCGGTATTGAGAATAAATTCATCACACCCCAGTTGGGTTGGCACATGCTTCTCTCCATATTTGCTGCCGTTATCCTCGGAGGTATAGGAAACCCCTACGGCGCAATGGCCGGGGGGATGATCATAGCCCTTTCGGGCGAAATTTCAACAGCCTTTTTATCCACAGCGTATAAACCGGCAGTCGCCTTTATCATCATGGTGGCTGTATTGATAGTCAGACCCACAGGTCTCTTCGGAAACAAGTAATGGAAAGTCTTGTAGGAATCCTCAATTATGTCATCTTCTTCGCAATTACCGCAGGCATATTCGCCATGCTCTCGTTGGGACTGAATATTCAATGGGGGTACACAGGCCTCTTCAATATCGGTATAGCAGGCTTTTACGCCATTGGGGCCTATACATCCGCCCTCATATCAGGACCGCCCCCCTCCGCCCTGGATTGGCGAACCGTGGGCGGGTTCGACCTCCCCTTTATATTCGGCCTTGTGGGAGCCATCGGCGTCTCCGGAGTTGCAGCCTTTCTGATCGGAATTCCGACCTTACGGTTGAAAGAGGACTATCTGGCCATAGCAACAATAGGCATCGCCGAAGTCATACGGCTAGTATTGAAGAACGAAAGCTGGCTCACCAACAGCGTCTGGGGGATCAAACACATCCCCTCCCCTTTCCACGATCCCGTAGATTCCATGATTTCCACTTTTCTGGAAAGTCATCCTCACCTCCCCAGATGGCTTCTTGACATCGTGTCAAACGGCTATAATTGGTTGTTTCTTTTTCTTGTTCTATCCGTTCTGATCTTTCTCTATTTTGTCAGTGAGAGAATGATTCGTTCCCCGTGGGGGAGGGTGCTGAGGGCCATACGAGAAGACGAGTCCGTAGTGGCGGCATCGGGTAAGGATGTCTTCTGGTTCAAGATGCAGTCACTGGTGCTGGGCGCCATGATTATGGGCATGGCAGGGAGTTTTTACGCCCATTATGCCAAATTCATCGATGCAAGTAGTTTTGAACCCCTGTATGGGACTTTTATTATCTGGGTCATGCTCATTGCAGGAGGAAGCGGTAACAGCAAAGGAGCTATCCTGGGGGCCTTCGTTGTATGGGGTATCTGGGTGGGTGCCGATTTTGTGACTGGCCGTTTCGGCCTCGCAGGGTTCAGGGAAGGGGCCCTCCGTATAATCATCATCGGTGTATTACTCGAGGCGATCCTAATATTGCGGCCCCAAGGGATACTGGGAGAGGAGAAATTTATTTCAAAGGTATTGAGAAATGATCGAAATGGTCGGTAAAGCTCCCCTCAGAAAATTCTCTCCCTCCACATGGAGGGAGAGAAAGAGGAAATACGGCAGAATCTCTGTTTTTATGTCAGCACAATAACATGCGCATTGGATGGAGGGTGCGACTGAACGGATTGAATACAAGACCCAAGATCTCTAATGTGACTACCCCCAACAATGCTTCATCGCCTTCTTCACCCAGAATCACCGGGGTGTGAGCTTCCCCTTGTGGGAAGATAACATACGCCTCGGAAACTGATCTTTCAACCGTAGTGCCGTCAGCAAGAGTAAAGGATAGATTTCTTTTGGGCTCCAATCCAATCGCCTCCCATACGGCTTTGGGCAGGAGCGAATAGGTTGCTCCGCTGTCCACAAGAAATTTCACATTTTCCTGTTTGCCGGACACCCCTTTCACCAGGCCTTCAACATAGGTGATACCCATCATTCTACCCTTCTTTTGAGCTATGGAATCGGAAATAAATAATTCATCGTTTTCGCATCCCATCTTCAGGCCACCTTTTGACGATTCTCAATCGCAAAGTCCTCGACGTAACACTATTACGCCTGCGGCTTTGCTCAATCAGATCGTCTAAAGTCGACCTAAATCTGGGCACGAATTCCAATGACTTATTTATCTCCGATTCCTATGGATTCCCATTTGTTATTTTTTACTGCTTGACATCAACGGTCCAGACGGTAAGGGTCTTGCCGTCTTTGACGTGCCAGATCACAATTGCGGCTTCCCGAATATCTCCGTTCTTATCAAGCGTAATGGGACCTGAGACACCTTGATAATTGACGTCTTTCCCCGCCTTCAATGCCTGAAACGCCTTTGGAAATTCATTGTATCGAATCATTCTGCCCGGAGGGTTTGCAATGGAACGCATATTCTTTGCTATGGCCTTCCCCTGCTCCCTGGATGACATTTTGAGAAATCCCGGACCGGCCTTTTCTATGGCCAGGGCGATTAACGCAACAGCATCATAGCATTGGGTTCTAAAGGGCGCTGTTGCATAATCCTTTCTCTTCTTCTTATTTATACCATCTTTCTTCAATTTCTCCGAATAGTCTTTTTCAAA
>JAXHSZ010000021.1:0-3802 GCA_034190725.1 Thermodesulfobacteriota bacterium | reverse complement strand
GCGAGTTTGGCCCCATAATTTATGGGTGGACCGAACGGTGCCAGACCGCCCGTGAGGGACATGAGTGAGCCGATCTTGATCGGCTTTTCAGCGAGAGCTGAATTTGGCAGACAAAAAGAAAATAGAAAGATAAAGACTACAATAATAGTTTTTTTCATAACTCCTCCTTTTTTATGATAAATTCATTTATGAGAACGATTTTTTTCCTCCTCATATAACAAAAAAAAGGAAAAAGCAACTGAAAAATAGACGGTTTGAATCTGAATTATGCAATATTTACTGGTTGTTAGGAAAAGTAATTATAATTGATGAAAACCATATTAGTAAAGAATCAAGATGAAATAGGTGGGACACAATTGATCATATTTAAGTATATTATTCGCAATCCAGAATCTCCCGGACCTTTCCTGACAGCTCTTTTTTGCTGAAAGGCTTTTGGATAAAACCTGTACACCCGCGATTAAATATCTCTGTTGCCTGACCATCAATACTATAACCGCTCGAAAGGAGTACCTTCACATTAGGATTCATCTCTTTCAGCCTTTCAAAGACCTCACCCCCCCCAATACTGTTGAATTAAGGGACATGTTTTTAAGTTCTTATCTACTTCACGATTCTCATCTTTAAAAATGATGTCACAAAGGTTTTCAGCCATATCCCGGTCGTCATCAATGATGATTTGAAATTTTTCTTTTACAGTGATGGTCTCCTTCATTGAGTATTCATCAATAACACAACTGCTCTGCTTTTTGTATAGTTGGAGAGACAGTAGTCAAGAAGAGATGTGATTGAGCAGAAGAGAAGAAAAAAGGTTCCTCCTCAATGGGAACGTCCCCCAGAATAGGGTTGTGAGATAGACGTTTCAGATGGAATAGAATATGTACAATTTATCAACTAGGGGCAAAACTGACAAGGGAAAATAAAAGAACATATACCTTGCATCATAGCCTTATCTATGATAAATTATTAATCTTTATGTGTATGTGCAATAAATTTTTTTAAAATCTTTTCATAATAATTTTAGAGGATTTGCATCTATGAAATATTGGCGTAGACCCTTGGATTATGAAGACATTAAGGTGCCTCGGGGAGATGTATTTATTATTGAAGAGCGATGCAAAGGATGTTCCTTTTGCGTGGAGTACTGTCCCCGTCAGGTCCTTGAGTTGTCAAAACATTTCAACAAGAAGGGGTACCATCCCCCATATGTGAGGAAACCCGAAGAGTGCGCTCACTGCAATTTTTGTGAGGTGATTTGCCCCGAATTTGCAATATACGTAAAAGAGTTGAAAGAATAAAGGAGACATGACCTTGGAAGGTACTGAGCTTTTTATAATGGGAGATACCGCATGTGCCGAGGGGGCCATTGCCGCCGGATGCAAATTCTTTGCAGGATATCCAATCACCCCTGCAACCGAAGTTGCAGAAAGGATGGCAAAGCGGCTCCCCCAAGTTGGAGGTATCTATATTCAGATGGAAGATGAACTCGCTTCCATGGCAGCCATACTGGGGGGGTCATGGGGAGGGCTCAAATCCATGACAGCCACATCCGGACCGGGATTCAGCCTGATGATGGAGAACATCGGTCTTGGCATCATCATGGAGGTTCCCTGTGTTGTGGTGAATGTACAGAGAGCAGGTCCTTCCACGGGCTTACCTACACTCTGTGCCCAGGGAGACATGATGCAGGCACGATGGGGATCTCATGGTCACTATGAGATTATTGCCCTGAGCGCCAGTTCCCCTCAAGAATTACTTGACATTACAATAAAGGCATTCAATCTCTCTGAGGAATATCGCACTCCTGTATTGATAATGACCGACGAGGTCGTAGGACATATGACTGAAAAAGTCGTCATACCGCCATCGGAGAAAATTTATATCTCCCCCCGCAGAATCACACAGGAGCCCCCTGAAGAATACCTGCCGTATCTTTCAGAGCGGAATGCGGTTCCCCCAATGGTGAATGTGGGTGAAGGATACCGATTTCATACTACCGGATTGACTCACGACGAACGAGGATACCCAGTGATTACACCTGCTGTCCAGAAGGAGATGATGGACAGATTGATCTATAAAATCAGGGATAATGTGGATGATATTGTGGAATATCAAGAATTTGAAACAGATGATGCCGAGATTGTCATTGTCTCCTATGGTATCTCGGCCAGACCGGCAATGAAAGCCCTGGAGATGGCCCGTGAAAAAGGCATCAAGTGCGGTATGTTGAAACTCATCACCGTATGGCCTTTTCCTGAAGAAAAAATCAAGGAGATGGCCTCTCAGATAAAAGCATTCGTCGTGGCGGAAATAAACTACGGACAGATGTATCTCGAGGTGGAGCGATCCTCTCGGGGAAAGGCAAACACGGTTCTGATTGGCCATGCGGGTGGGGCTATTTTTCATCCGAATGAAATTCTAGAGGTGATTAACAGACTATGGAAAGACAGATAATAGAGGATTTAAATGGAATGCCGGGAAAGCATCCCCTGAGTCCTCTAGTTCGAGAGGACCGGATGCCTCATATATGGTGTCCCGGATGTGATATTGGAACGATCTTTTCCAGTTGTCTTACGGCGATCCATGAATCGAAGATGAACCCTGATGACTTTACAATCGTATCAGGGATAGGTTGCTCAGGACGGGCTGCAGGATATGTGAAGCTCGACTCCTTTCACACGACTCACGGTCGGGCCATACCATTTGCCACCGGCCTTAAAATAGCCAAGCCGCATATGAAGGTCATTGTCTTCAGCGGTGACGGGGACCTCTTCACAATCGGGGGCAATCACTTCATTCATGCGGCCCGAAGAAATATGGATCTGATCATCATATGCGTCAACAATTTCACGTACGGTATGACCGGTGGACAGGTTGCGTCCTCCACACCGTTTCGTGCAAAGACAACCACAACGCCATCCGGGAATTTTGAGAACCCTTTCAATCTCTCTTATATAGCGGCGGCTTCCGGTGCCGTTTATGTTTCAAGATGGACGACATTGCACATTCGGCGTCTTACCAGCTCCATATTGGAGGCTTTTCAAAAGAAGGGTTTCTCTTTCGTTGAGGTGGTCTCATCGTGTCCAACTTCCTTTGGCCGGAAGAACAAGCTGGGTTCCCCTCTCGACATCATTAAAAATTTTCATAAAATCAGCGTCATAAAAAATGGAATACATCCCAAAGATGCGGATCTGGACATTCATAAAGAGATAGTGGTGGGGAAATTCGTGGATATTGAGAGACCCACGTTCTTTGACTTGCTGGAAGATATCTACCCACCTGAAAAAGAAAAGGGGAATGAGTAGTGACGGAGCGAACTTCTCACGAAATTATTATAAGCGGATTCGGTGGACAGGGTGTTGTCCTGAATGGAAATATTCTCGGTAAGGCAGCAGCCATACACGACAAAGTGAATGCAACGCTGGTCCAGTCATACGGTCCGGAGGCCAGAGGGGGGGCCTGCTCAGCACACATTATCATCTCAGAGAAGGAAATATCCTACCCTTATGTGCACAAACCCGACATTTTGATCGCTATGTCCCAGGAAGGATATGAAAATAATGTGGATTCACTTGAGGACGGCGGGATCATCATAACCGATACGGATCTGGTACAGAAAAGAGAGACGGAAAATACGGATCTCTCATACTCCATTCCGGCAACCAGAATTGCAGAGGAATTGGGGAAAAAGATGATGGCAAATATCGTCATGCTTGGATATCTCGCATCCCGAGCCGATATCGTCAATACTGAATCTCTCAGAAAAGCCGTTGAAGAATCCGTTCCAAAGGGGACAGAGGAG
>JAXHSZ010000209.1:0-4755 GCA_034190725.1 Thermodesulfobacteriota bacterium | reverse complement strand
TAAAGATATTTTCTTGATTATTGCCCCGGTTTACAACATGATAATGCGCGCCAGGATATTCAATCCGAAGAGGCCTTGTCATCTCCTTTTCCTTGCCTTGAGATAGTGAAGATCCATTTATGATGCTCGAAGTATAAACAAGACCCAATCACAAGTCAATATTTAATATTTAAGATGTGACCCCATTTTGTTCTTCTCAGATATCTTGGCCCTGAGATCCTGATCTTCATTTGCAAGATAGAGAGGACAGTTGAAACAGTCTAATCCACAGGGTGCTGTCATGTGGGCATAGTCCATTTTGGTTCCTCATATGCAGATCTTACTAGATATACGCTTTTCATGTTCCTCTGCAACTAACGCTACAAAAAGCAGCCAATCTTCTCTTTCACATCATGAAAAAGTTGAGGTATGTTCTTTTCAATATTTTTTATCACGTCCCCTGCTCCTTCAATCTCATCTATCAGCCCTGCAACCTGTCCGCAGCATATCTCGCCGTCTTCCGCCTCACCAAGGTGCTGGGCGTGATATTGTGCTCCCAAAGAAAATTGGAATAATTCTTGATCGGAAACTCCCGCTTCTCTGAGTTCCATAAATTTCTTTGTAAAAGAGTTGATAAAGTCTCTTACCACCATGGGCCCCTTAGGGAGAGTCATCGTGCATGTGTCTTCTCCTTTGACAACCATTTCTTTTACCAATTGGTGACTTTCTGATTCTTTGGTGATCATAAATTTGGTTCCCATGTAAACACCGTCCGCACCCAATACCAGAGCCGCCAGGACACCCCGGGCATCCCCTATGCCCCCGCCGGCAATAACCGGTACTGTAACCGCATCGGCTACCATTGGAGTCAGGGTGAATGTAGTCAGCTCAGTAAGCCCCTTATGGCCCCCGGCTTCAAATCCCTCGCAGATGACACCGTCCACACCTGTTTCTTCTGCTTTCTTGGCATGCTTTGCTGTGGAAACGGCATGAAGGACCTTGACCCCGGCATCCTTCAGCACCTTTGTGTACACATCGGGACTGCCTACGGAAACCACTGCAACCGGAACTTTCTCATCAATCACCACCTGAACCACTTTTTGTGAAAATTTTCGGAGTTCCCCGAATCCCACTGCGATATTTACGGCAAAGGGCTTTTGGGTGAGACTTTTCACTTTTTTTATTTGATCACGCATCCTTTCGCCTGTAATTTTCACATCCTCGATAATGCTGTCAACGCCGGTATTCGGTCCCAGTGTACCCATGCCACCGGCATTTGAGACGGCTGCTGTCAGATCGGCACCACTCACCCAGTTCATAGGTGCCTGAATAATTGGATATGTAATGCCCAGAATCTCGCAAACGCGATTTCTTCCCATATTACCCTCCCCTCTCTCGTTGATCCGGTGTATCTGGATTAAGTAAAGGCCTGTAGAATTTCTGACAATAAAGAGTCTCTGTTTTGTTGCGTCATTTCATATAGTGAATGGTCCTTTCTTTTCTTTATTTCTCTTATTTGACCTCCCCCTCTGAGGGAAATTGTAGCGATAACAAATGTATCAGAGCCAAGAATTTTCTGCAATAGCGTATTGAATGTATTGGAGAAACATTCCATCTTTCCAATTTCATCTATGATTATAAGACCGGTAGAAGGACTCAGAAAATCAATATGTTTCAGGAAATCCTCAAAACCTGTAACATCAACTCCATATTTCCCCACATTATGCGGACTTTTAATGTCAACATGGGAGAGAAGCCCTTTTCTCCCATTGAGACTCACAAGCTCAAATCCTTTCCGAACACCGCTTTCCCGTATTTCTTTGGTATAAAAACCAACGGGCTGTAAATGTTGAAGGGCGTTACAAATTTTTTTAATGAGGGTGGTTTTCCCGATCCCCGGAGGCCCTGTTATGAGAATATTCGTTTTTGAGAAGCCCATTTTTATTCAGCAACCCGTTTTATAAATTGTGTGGTGAAAAATGGCACTCTTTATGATCCCAACGAAACGTTTTCAGTGGGAAATTCATTAAAATTAAACAAAAAAATCATGAATGTGCCCAAAATTCACAAAGAAGTGACTCAAAGTGCTCCTGCTGGTCCCTTTTGCCTGGAATTTTTGACATGTCACAGTTCATTGTCTTTACATCACTCTGCGAGGGACATATTTTTTGACCCGGCACAATTGATTTGAGACGCAGGTTGAACAGGCCCTTGGATGGGTTTTGCAGCCCGCTGAAAGGGCATATGAACCGGAAAGTTGGGCACCTTCTGACTGGTATTTCTGTTTTATTTCATCCTCACACTTCATGAAGACTCCGGGAATCCCTGGATGACCCGACCAATATGCATTTTCCAGCCCTGAATCCCTTGCAATTTCAACACACCTGTCCATGAGGGTGATACTTGCCCCTGGATGATTCTCTAAAACAAAGTTCGGTCTGAAAGCAAGAAAGCATACAGGCAAAGAAGGATCAATATTGGATATGAATTCTGTTATCAGCTTTATTTCACCTTCATTGATTTTGGGTATAACCAGAATTCTATACTCCCAAAGCCGGTCCTTTGCATGTCTCCCGATATGCTCAGCATTCCTGAGAACAGGCCTGGAAGAGGCCCCTGTCAAGGCATGATATGTCTCATCATGGTACGCTTTCAGGTCATATGTAATGGAGGTGGCAAAGGACAGTATCCTTTTAAGACTTTTTTCAGTCATGTATCCGTTGGTGTCAAAGTTTACCTTTACATCAGAACGTATCTTCCTTGCCTCTTCAACCACCTTTTCAATGTAGGGAAGAGAGATGGTCGGCTCCCCGCCTGAAAAGAATATTCTATCGGCCCCCATGAGCCTCCCAGGAACGGACTCAAGCCTGCTTATGCATTCCTCGGCCAGTCTTTTGGGATCATCGTATCCTCTTTGGTCGTACCCGTTATCCGGATACTGCGAAATTGTCCAGTTTTGGCAGTTCAAGCACTTGAAGTTGCATCCTGCTAAAAAGACCGTATAACTTTCCGGTGGAGCTGGATGCAAGGTGGCGGACGCAACCATTGGCATGGTTACCCTGCAAATGCCTGTTTCTCCCCTGAGTCGATTTACCTTGCATTTATGCTCGCAAAGTTCACAACTCGCAAAATCTTCAGTGAAGTCTGTTTCTTTCATATGCTTTGGTACCTTCTATGAGTACCAAATCCGTTACAGAACGATAATCCAGGGGATGTCCGCTGAAGACCACGAGATCTCCGTCCTTGCCCACTTCCAGGCTGCCCACCCTGTCTGCCACTCCGATGATCTCTGCAGGATAGATCGTAATGGCCTTCAGAGCCTCATCTTCCTCCATACCCTGTTGCACGGCCAATGCAGCATTCAGGGTGATGTATTTTACCGCTGACATTTCATCGGTTTGAATGGCCACTTTTACCCCGGCTTTGTTCAACACAACCGGATTTTTCGGTGTCATTTCACGAAGTTCATACTTTGTTCTTGAAAAGAGGATCGGTCCAACTACGCAGGGAATCCCCTTGTGAGCTAAGATTTCAGCTATCTTAAATCCTTCAGTGGCATGCTCGATGGAAAACCGCAGATCGAATTCTTCAGCAATGCGTATGGCAGTCATAATATCGTCGGCACGATGACAGTGGATCATGGCCCTCAGTTTTCCCTGGATCACGGGCACAAGGGATTCCAGTCTGATGTCCCGCTCCGGTGGATCAGGTTCTTCGGGCCGTTCTCCATGGTCTTTGTTCTGCTCAGACTCCCATCTGCGAAGCCTTTCCTCGTAATGCCCGCACTTTTCTTTATGACGAACCCACTTTTCATGATAGTTTTGAGCTTCGATGAATACGGAGCGGAGATGGGCAGCATTTGCCATTCGCGTTGAGGGGAGCTTTTTGTCCTCTCCGTATACTCGTTTTGGATTTTCACCCAAAGCCATCTTCATCCCTGAAGGGGCCATAATGATCATATCTTCAATCGTGCTCGCCTTCTTTGTCTTGATGCAGGCGAATTGTCCTCCGATCAGATTCCCGCTCCCAGGCCCTGTATTGATGGTTGTGACCCCAGCCTCTCTTAAATCTTTAAAGGCCATATCATCCGGGTGTATGGCATCTATGGCTCGCAAATGGGGTGTCACAGGGTCCGTCATTTCATTGCCGTCATACTCATGATGTCCCACTCCGTCTGCAAAGATGCCGGTGTGGCAGTGGGCATCGATGAGACCGGGCATGACTGTCTTTCCACTTGCATCATACACTTCCGTTCCTTTGGGAATATCCACATCTTTCCCAACGGCAGCAATACGTCCGCCTTCAATCAGTATGGTTCCATTCTCGATAGTACCCTGAGTTATGGTCATAATTCTTCCTTTTACCACAGCAATCATTCTGTTTCCTCCAGTAATGTTATTAGTATATTTGTAATAGTTTAGCAAATGACCCTGGCGCTTTGCTTCAGGGTTATACAAGAAAGAAACTTGCTTTTCACTTTAAGTTTCTTAGGAACTTTTTGAAGCTTGTTGACAGCTCTCTGTTTCATAACATAAAAATTTCTTCAACAGATGATAATTAACCAAAGAAAGAGTGAAGGCGGCGGAGGGCTGAAATCTGTTCACTGTGGCCGATGTGGGATGCTTCAATAGCTCTGCGTAATACATCTATTGTTGTATCGTATGTTGTTCTATCGACAGGATAAGGGTGGCCGTCTTTGCCTCCATGGGCGAAGCTATAGCGGGCCGGATCGCGGAAGCTCACAGGGGCGCCATATATGAGTCTGCCACAAGAGAA
>JAXHSZ010000208.1:0-7265 GCA_034190725.1 Thermodesulfobacteriota bacterium | reverse complement strand
CAAAGGACTTTGTGACGTCTTAAAGTTTCAAGGGAAAATCGTGGACAACAACTGCAAGGTTCTTGTACGTCTTGATCAGGGAGATGTTTAGATATAATTAAGTCATTATCCACAAATATATTATTTCTGGACTGAAGTTCTAGGCTTCAACAAAACAGTCTAAAAATTATAGAGTTATCCCAACACCTGAAACTTCAACAGAAAAAGCCTTTTCTGTATCAGCACTGATTAACCGAGATATGATCTGTACATGTAGAGATACACTGAAATTTTTTTAGAATACCAGGCAAATAGAATTAATAAAACCATTTAGGCTATTCAAAATAGTCATTCATTTGTGATACTGAAACACTTATTTTTCCAGTTTGAATGGAGGTCTCAGAGAAAATGACAGAGGATGAGAAAAAATTAGAAGATCTCAGAGTTCAAATGGATAAAGTGAATGAAGCACTCGTGAAAAATCTCAATGAATTTTTTAGGACCTCCAACCGGATCGGGAAGAAGAAAGATGAAATGGGACTCCCTCACTTTGACCCTGTACGAGAATTTGAAATGCTTAAAGATGTTCAGTTGATGAATAAAGGGCCTATGCCTCAGGATCAAATGAAAAGAATATTCAAGGAGATCTTTAAAGCATCAGTGGAAGAAATGGGGGCTGAAGCAAAGAGAAAGCTTAAGGTGAACCGTCTGCCTGGAGGGAAAAATCTCGTAGTTGTGGTCAATGGAATTGAGATCGGCGGGAGAAATCCCGTTGTCATCTCCGGGCCATGTTCTGTTGAAGATCATAATCAGCTTTATATTACTGCCAAAAAACTGCATGAATTGGGTGTGAGAATACTGAGAGGGGGTGCGTTTAAACCACGAACCTCTCCATATGGTTTTCAAGGATTGGAAGAGAAGGCTCTGAAGATACTCAGGGCAGTGGCCGATGAATTTAATATGGCGGTTATTACGGAGGTCCTGGATACTCGAAATGTATCCCTTGTGGAACAGTACTCGGATATACTGCAAGTGGGTACCAGAAACATGCTGAATTACTCCCTTCTCAAGGCTTTGGGAAAAATCCGTAAACCAATACTGCTAAAAAGAGGACTCATGGCCACTATAGATGAATTTATACTGGCTGCGGAGTATATTTACCTGGGAGGAAATGAACAGGTTATTTTGTGTGAGAGAGGGATAAGGACCTTCGAGACTCAGACACGCAATACCCTTGACATATCATGTATCCCTATCTTGAAAAAAGAGACTCCTCTCCCGATCATTGTGGATATAAGCCACTCCATTGGGAGAAAGGATATCATAAAACCCATTGCCAGGGCTGCTCTTGCAGCAGGAGCGGACGGGCTTATGTTTGAGTCTCATTATAATCCAACCATCGCCCTATCAGACTCGGAACAGCAACTCGATCTCGAAGAAACGCAACAACTTATAGGGTATTTGAATAGTCTGCATTGATGTATAAGGATCTGTTTTGGAGTCAAAGAACAGAGAATCGGTTTTCAGAAGCATTTGCCGGATATGCCATGGTGGTTGTGCAACCCTTCTTACACTAGAGAATGGGAGGCTTGTAAAGGTAAGACCGGATCATAGATCTCCCTTTAACAGAGGTCGGATGTGCATAAAGGGCATTGCAACCCCTGAAATAATGTATCATCCATCAAGACTCTTGACCCCGCTGAAGCGGGACGGGGAAAGAGGCTCAAATCGGTGGAAAGAGATCGACTGGGATACGGCCTTAGACGAGATCTCAAATACGCTTAATGATATCAGGGAAAAATCGGGGCCGGAGTCCATAGCCCTCGGACAGGGAACGGGCAGACATCATTATATGCATGTGATACGTTTTGCCAATTCCCTCGGAACCCCCAATTGGTATGAACCGGGACTTGCAAACTGTTTCATCCCCAGAATAACAGTTTGTCATCTCACATATGGTGGATTTGTTGTTGGTGATTATTACGGTGAGGTCACCCCTAAAACCATATTGTTCTGGGGTCATAATCCCATCATTACCGGCCCGGACGGAGAACTCTCTTTTCCTGTGAAAAGAGCATTAAAACAAGGAAGCTTCGGTATTGCCATCGATCCCAGAAGGTCTGAAACCGCAAAACATTGCAAGATGTGGCTTCCTGTTCGGCCGGGAACCGATTGTGCCCTTGCCCTTGCCATGATCCATGTCATCATAAAAGAAGGGATTTTTGACAAGGATTTTGTTGAAAAGTGGACAGTAGGATTCAATAGGCTTGAAGAATACATATCGAAATATACTCCCAAATGGGCTGAAACCATCACATGGATACCAGCGGAAGAGATCACACAAGCGGCAAAGAGATATGCCCTTGAAAAACCTTCAATCCTTGAATGGGGGGTTGCTATCGAGCAAAATCCCAATTCTCTTCAAACAGTAAGGGCGATTTCTCTCCTCAGAGGATTGACAGGAAACATAGATATTCCCGGAGGAGATATTCTAGGGATGGAGATTGTTCGGCCTTATCCTCTTCTCAGAAACCACTTGCCAAAAGGAATGACCAAGAAGAGAATCGGAAGCGAACAATTTAAGCTTCTTTCCGGGTTCCGTGCATCGATGCCTTCCGCCCACATTCCCGGTCTCTTTAAGGCAATGAGAACCGGTGATCCCTATCGCATCAGAGCGCTTCTTGTCTTTGGAAGCAATCCAATGGTCACAGTGGCAAATACCAGAGAGGTTTACGAATCTCTCACAAAACTGGATCTTCTTGTGGTTACGGATTTATTCATGACCCCAACCGGTGCTCTGGCAGATTACATACTCCCGGCTGCCTTCTGGCCGGAGGTGAACCAGATCATTGAACTTCCTTTTGTGGCCGAAAATGCAGTTTTTGCTCAACAGAAAGTTGTTCAGGTGGGTGAGTGTAGACAGGATGAGGAGATCATGATTGACCTTGCAAGAAGGTTGAACCTTCCGGGTTCCCATGAGACCCTAGAGGATATCCTAAACTACAGGCTCGAACCTCTTGATCTGACTTTTGGTGATCTGAAAGAAAAATTCATGATCTTTCCTTGTCATGAGTATCATAAATTCGAGGAAAGGGGCTTTAGAACACCGTCAAAGAAAGTCGAACTCTTCTGTAAGTCTTTGGAAAGATTGGGATATGACCCTCTACCGACATATAAGGAACCCCCTGAGAGTCCCATTGAAACACCTGACGTTGTAGATAAATTTCCATATATATTGACGACGGGGGCCAGAAGACTGGAATTTTTTCACAGTGAACACAGGCAGATAGAGTCCCTCAGAAAAAGGAGACCTCATCCCGTTGCAGAGATCCATCCCAAAACAGCTCTTGAACGGGGAATCACCGATGGAGACTGGATTTACGTAAGTTCGCCACGAGGCAGAATTAAGATGAAGGCGGTCATAACAGAAGACATACGGGGAAGAGTGGTGAATGTTGATCATGGCTGGTGGTTTCCGGAAAAAGGAGGACCAGATTTCGGAGTTTGGGAGTCGAATGCAAATGTCATCACATCAAATCTCCCTCCGTATGACCCGGCCTTCGGGAGTTATCAACTGAGGGGACTGTTGTGTACTATAGAGAAGATCGAGAAGGTTTGACTGACTGAATTACATCCCTTTCCAGTGAAGCAGGGTTGGGATGCGATGATTCGTCTTAGGAAAGACTTGACATAATAATAGGATAAACATAATATTTTAATTGATAAAAGAGAAGGGTAAAAGAATTTGCGAACCTCCCGTTTCCGTTAAACAAAGACAGACTTGAATATATAAAGTTGGAGAGGAGAGTGCCAATGTCTCAAAGGATATTCATCTTCTTTATCGCTTTTCTTACGGCTTTTGTGTTTTCAACCCATGCATATGCGGGGGGAGATGGTGATATAAACAACGATTTCCAATATGTTTCCATTGGGGAGTTGCGGAATGATGTGGAGAAATATAAGGGCAGGATGATTATTGTAAGAGGTGAATATTGCGGATGGCATGGAGAAGGTTTGAAAAATCCGTTCATCACCAGAAGTGACTGGGTGATGAAAGACGCTACCGGAGGGATTTATGTTAGTGGAAGGATGCCGGTCGAAATGAGAAAGGGGGTGAACAAAGGAATCAATATTGAGGTCAAGGGACGGTTTCTTTTGTCCCGGGATAATGTGCCTTATATCAAGGCAATAGAGATAACATTAAATTGATCTTGGCCGGTAAATGAGCTTTAAAACATTCAAAGAGTTCTTGAATATCTTCAACATCTTTGAAATTGAAAAGGAGGGTGAAGGAATGAGAAAAATATTGTCTATTTTGTTTTGTGTATTGGCTTTTGGTTTTTTTCTGCCCCAATATGCCGGAGCTGATTGGACCTTCATGGTTTATCTCGATGCAGACAACAACCTGGAAAGCGCCGGTATCGATGATTTCCTGGAGATGGCATCCGTAGGGTCGGATTCCAATGTGAATATCGTGGTTCAGTTTGACAGGATTTCCGGATATGATACCAGTTACGGGAACTGGACTGAATGTCATAGATTTCTGGTAACCTCAGAAATGACCCCCGAAACTGCAAATGCCGTTTCAGATTGGGGAGACGGGTCAGGCGGACGGGAAGTCAACATGGCGGACCCTCAGAATCTGATAAACTTTGCCACATGGGCGATGACCAACTATCCGGCGGACAATTATGCTTTAATATTATGGAACCACGGAGGAGGATGGAGAGACTACAATACGGCCGATTTGCCCATATATAAAGCTGTTTGCTGGGATGATACCAGTGGTGGTGACTCCTTGTATATGAGCGAAGTTAAGAGCGCCCTTACATCTATTGACCATGTAAATCTTGTGGGTTTCGATGCCTGCTTGATGGGCATGATCGAAGTGGCCTACGAGATAAAGGACCTTGCCTCCGTTATGGTCGCATCCCAGGAAACCGAACCAGGGGACGGATGGCCTTATGATACCCTGCTGGTTGATCTGGCGGCCGATCCCGGCATGGACGCTGCAAGTCTGGGCGCCGCTATAGTTACCAGGTATGGCGAAGATTACGGAAGCAATAGCGACACGACCCAATCAGCTGTTGACTTAATCGCTGTTGACGCACTCGCGTCTACTGTTGACGCTTTAGCCGTAGCCATGATGGATTCAAGCAAATCGGAGATTGCCGCTGCCAGGGCGAGCAGTCAGGAATATGCGTATCCGGAGCATATCGACCTTTACAATTTTGCGGAATTGCTGTCTGGCGGATCTTCCAACACCGATGTTCAGACCGCATGTGCCAACGTTATGACCGCTGTTCAATCAGCCGTGATAGCAAACTTTAATGGCAACTTAAGCCCCGATTCGTATGGAGTGGCCATTTATTTCCCTGAGACAATAGGGTCCTTTGACAGCGATTACAATGATTCGATAATAGATTTTCCTGCCGGTACTGAGTGGGATGAATTTCTAAGCTGGTACTACAGTAGCGGTGGTGACGGGATAACACTGCTTAATCCGACAGATGGAGCGGTTTTATCCGGATCATCACTGCCGACATTTTCTTGGGAAGCTGGGCCGGATTATGCTTTTAAGATACTCTTTTCTACTATGCCGTTTTTCCCTAAAGGTTTTTCGACTTTTGAAATGCCTGGCTATACCATGATGACAGGGAACTCAACAGACTTTATTCCTGTGAACTATTGGCAAATCGCATGGAATATAATAAAGATAAATGAACAAGCAGGTGGAATTATTTACTGGAGAGTTGTAGGCATAAACGGACCTGGAGGCTCGATAGAGGCGAGTGAAATCAGGAGCTTCTCTATTGAATAATTCAATGGGAATCGGAATAATGAGGAATTTACCAATTATATTGTTTTCACTGTTTATCCTCATGTGTTCATGCACAGCTCGTGAAATAATCATGGAAAATAGTGAACAAGAGGGAAGCCATGTCATCAGCACAAAACCACCCCCTCAGTCTCCTTTCAATTTAGGATCGGGAGACAGGATTGCTATCAAGGTCTGGAGGAATGATGACTTGAATCGGGAAGTACAGATAGATCCTTCCGGCAATATTTACTTCCCTCTGGCCGGCGAGATTCATGCATCTGGACTGACAATCTCTCAATTGAGAGAGGAGATAACAAAACGGCTCTCAAAATACCTGATTAATCCTTATGTGGATGTGAATGTATCCAATTTAAGCAGCCAGAAGATTCATGTGCTAGGCGAAGTGAGATCACCTGGTACATTCACACTTGAACCAGACACTATGGCTTGGGAAGCCGTATCCAAAGCAGGGGGATTCACAACAGATGCGAATAAGAAAAAAGTCCTCTTAGTGAGAGCCAACGAAAACGACCAAGCAACCATAAAGACCTTAAATATACATGATATATTCAAACATGGAACGATTTCCCGGGACATGTATCTGAAAAACGATGACGTTATCTATGTAATGCCTACTTTCATCGCAAATCTGGCAAGGTTCATGACACAACTGAACAGCATTATTAATCCATTCGTCAACGTCGAAAGGGGAATCGTCCTGTACCCCGACGCTGCCGATGTTCTGCGGGGACAGGAAAAAGAAAGAGATATCCTGGTTGCGCCGTAACCCGATTTTTCCGGTTTTTTTCTTTGTATTTCTGAGAATTTGGAGCATTGCAGCTTCATTGAAACATAATGTCTGAAGGGCTAAAAAAGACAGTGGATAAGAATGGCTTTCTCCATTCCTGTATTGGTTATTGAAATCATGCAGGACGTTTCATTCTATATCAGGTAAAGTGTGAGAATGGTCCCCGTGAGTTCACCCTTATTAATCATCTGTCAGACATGAATGCTTGAAAATCTGTGATGTCGTCCAGAAAAGTCCTCATGTATGCTATACAGTCATTCGATCCATAATCAATGAAAAACTACGTGAACACAATACCACAGAAAATCCATTACTCATATTTCATATTAATCTTTTAGAAACTCCTTGTGTAGTTTCGTACTATTAGCTCAATATGATGAGACAAAATGCATGGTCGAGGAAACATAAATGGAATTCTTAAGAATATGGGAGATATTACTGAGACGAAAGTGGACCATTATTATCTTATTTGTAATCTGTTTCACAACCTTGGTTTTATGGACTCACATAGTAACACCCACATACAAAGCCACGGCTAAGCTTCTTGTGGAAACGTCGGACACACTTTCTTCTCTCATGACTAATTTAGGATTACAGGATATGGGAGGCAACATTATCACAACAGGTGAAAGTTATTCAACAGATATAGCTTTGGCC
>JAXHSZ010000207.1:0-7837 GCA_034190725.1 Thermodesulfobacteriota bacterium | reverse complement strand
AAATGAGATATTTCTGCAATGTCAAGGAAGACAAGTTTTCAATCGCATGAATACATTGGGTATGTAGGGACACGTTGCTACGTGCCCTTACATCTGAGTCTGACGCAGAAATTGCAGAAAAAACCATTTATGGATGTTCAGGAGGTAATCCTTTCAATAAATTCTCTTATTTTCACAAAAACTTCCTCACAGCCCTCCTGACGGAGAATTCCATGACGATTCAGTTCGAATGTATAAAACTCTTTTATCTTTGATCCGATTTTATCGAGTATGAGAGAGGCACTCAAAGGATCCACAACAGGATCATTGTTTTCCTGAATGACAAGAGCAGGGACTGAAATCTCGTCCAAACGATCCCTGCATCTATCCATAAGCAAACCCAGTTCTCTTACTCCATTGATACTGTTCTTTGTGTAATTTATCTCAGGGTTCTCCGGTTCATGATCCACATACTTCAATCCCCCATCCTCAATATTAAACCTCTCCAGAAGCTGGTTCCAGAAGTGAATTGGACCCACAAGTTTTGTGCGAATACTCTTCAGTTGTAACGGTGCATTGATCGTAAAAAGACCGATTATGCCACTTTTTTTGTTCGCAGCCGCTAAAAGTGCCAAGGTCCCTCCTGTAGAGAATCCACCAATGATAACTTGCTCGCATGCGTTTCTTAAAATAGCATATCCCCTGTTGAATGAGTCGTACCAATCATGCCACGTAACATTCTCAAGATTATAAGGTGAAGTGCCGTGTCCTTTTAAACGGGGGCCGTAAACAGAGTACCCCAATTGGGAAAGATAATCTCCTAGAATCCTCACTTCTTCAGGTGCCGACATGTACCCATGACATATGAGAATACCTACCTGAGATCTCTTTGGATTGAGATAAAATGGTTCCCCTATTTTCTCAGGTTTTGTAAATTCTTTGTTGTAATATGTATCATAATCTTCTCTGAATATGTCCAAGTCTAATTTGCGAAGAGAGTGGATCATCTCTGACTTCATTCTTTTTTCCGACCTGTGGAATTCCCCCCTGATGATAGAACAGAGATCATCAACATGATCTATTTCATTTGCTATGACTCGTATCGTATTCTCTACTCGTATCCGATGAAAATCATGTATTTTTTTGAGTTTTTTCTCATCAATAAAATATGTATGATCTCTCTTTTCAATGAATTTTTCTTTTACTGAAAACTCTTCGATGCTGTCATACATCTTTTCCCCCTCGTCCGCAATAAGTTCCAAAGGGAGATTTTCCAATACAGGATGAAGGTTGAACTTCCCCTTTCTCTTCATTTCTTCACACGCCAAAAAGAGTCTGCATTTGAAGCTGTAATCATTTATTTTTTTCCTGTTAAGTGATAACAGACCGAAAGAGAAAAGGTGATCAATGTTTACGGTAACCATGGAATAGATTTTATCCATGAAGTGATTGGTCAGTCGTCGGGAAATCCTGGACAGATTATAATCGGTAGGATCGTTGCCATGGATCAGTCTTCTTTGATATTCTTTTACGGAAGAAATGCATCTTATTCTGCTGAAATAGTAATGAGTTAAAAAATCTCCTACCATTATAGGACTTCCAAAAGTCACATGGATAGAAGCATCTGAAAAGAGAAGATTCCCCTCTATTTCCAGTTCTTCTTCCAGGCGCTCCGGTATCTCTTTTACGAACTTTGCAGCTAATGACTGGATTCTATTTCTCCCAGGTCGAATGGGAAAGTAAGTCAGATTAGTGGGGATGATAATCGTCTCGGAGAGAGATATCTCATCAGGAGACTCCATTGCAAACCTTTTGCAGTATCCTCTGATCCTCTCTTCGTCCCCTTTTCTTAAGGCATGCTGAACGTCTCTCTTATAGAGTTCGGAAAGGACTGCAAGATAGGCCGATCCCGTATGTATCGGTCCTTCTCGTCCCGGATAGTGGACTGAAAATCCTTTCGATCGTATTACCCTTTTCGTCTTAATCATCGCCCCTTCGGGAAAGATCACCCAGTTCTTTCTCCCGGTTATGAGATCACCGATTATGATATCGTTCCGATGAGGTGTATCAACAGACAGAGTCCCTACGGTCTTCATGTAATCTCCAAGTTTTCCTTTGAAGAAGGAGGAGTCGGCAAGGGAATTGGGGATGTTGTTTGTCGCCTTCCTGATAATATAAGGAAGGAGGATTGTCTCAACACGAGTGAAATGGTTGACAACAAAGAGGACAGGATTTTCCGGTATGCCCTCCCCTCCCTTTATCACTATATCTGCTTTAATGAACTTCTCCAATAGCCTGAGGGTAAGGACAGAACCATACAGTATTGCATTTGCTATAGGCTTTTTTATTCTTCTTCTATGAAGAAACATAATACTGTGGGAGTAATGATGTTTCGTAACCATTCACTGGTTCGAGGTTCAAAGGTTTCAGGTGTCTGGTTTCAGGTTCAAGAAAGAACGTTGTAACAACTCAGAGCTGGGTGTATGGAGAGGACCTTGAGATCGAAAAAAAAGTTATGATTTCTAAGAGAAGAGTTCATTTCTAGCCTTAGTCTCTTCTGACACCTGAAACCAAGATGAGAGGATTCGTGATGGCACATTTTCAACACACAAGAGCATCAGTGGAAAGACCTGTGAACGGTTAAAACATACTTTTTTGTAGGTCGTTTTTGTAATCTCTTTTGAGATGTTCAAAGGCTTTTTTAGTGGCTACCCTGCCCCTGGGAGTACGTGAAAGATATCCTTCCTGAATGAGAAAGGGCTCATAAACATCTTCGATGGTATCCTTCTCTTCGTTAACGGCTGCTGATAAAGTATCGATCCCCACGGGACCACCTTCAAATTTGTCTATTATGGTGAAGAGGATATTTCTATCCATCTTGTCCAATCCTTTATTATCCACTTCGAGCATTTTGAGTCCACCTTTTGCCACCTCTTCGGTAATCACGCCGTTTGCTTTCACCTGAGCATAGTCCCTGATCCTTCTCAGCAATCGGTTGGCCACCCTTGGGGTTCCTCTTGATCGCCTTGCTATCTCTCTGGCCCCTTCAGATTCTATACTGACATCCAATATCCTAGCGGACCGTTCAACGATCCTCTGAAGCTCTTCATAAGAATAGAAATCAAGCCTGGCCACGACTCCGAATCTGTCTCGTAAAGGAGAGGTAAGAAGTCCGGCTCTTGTTGTGGCTCCCACAAGAGTAAATTTAGAGATATCAAGTTTAATGGATCGAGCACTCGGGCCTTGTCCGATGATAATATCAAGTTTATAGTCTTCCATTGCAGGATAAAGAATTTCTTCAACAACGTGATTGAGACGGTGAACCTCATCCACAAAGAGCACATCTCGCTCTTGAAGATTCGTAAGAATAGCCGCTAAATCTCCTGGGCGCTCGATTACAGGGCCTGATGTGGTCTTTATATTCACATTCAGTTCTTGAGAGACAATATACGCCAGGGTAGTCTTGCCTAATCCAGGGGGCCCATAGAACAAAACATGATCCAGGGCTTCTCCTCGTCCTTTTGCCGCCTCAATGAATATCTTCAGGTTTTCTTTAATATTCTTCTGGCCGATGTATTCATCTAAAATCCTGGGCCGAAGGTTATTCTCATAATATGTATCTTCTTCATGCTCTTCCGGTGTAACATCACGTTCGATCATAATATACTCAGCTTATTTTGATAATACCTTTAATGCCTCTTTCAGCAGATCTTCTACTGTAAAGGTATCTCCTTTGAGAATACTCTTTGCTTTTTCCATGGCTCTTTCTGCAAGAACTTTTTTATAACCGAGATTCATTAATGCTGAAACAACATCATCATCTACATCCGCTTTGCCTTTGCCGGAGGGAATTGAAGGTTCATCAGGGAATGATATTCGTCCGATCTTGTCTCGTAACTCCAGGATCATCCTCTCGGCCGTCTTTCTCCCAACACCGGGCGTGGCACTCAATTTTCTAATGTCTCCTTCCAGTAATGCCTGTCTGAGATCGTTCCCTGGGATTCCGGAAAGGATATTTACGGCTAATCTGGGCCCGATTCCGGAAACACTCAGGAGAAGTTCAAAGAGATTCCTCTCTCCGATTGTAAGAAAACCATACAGTTGAAGAATGTCTTCCCGTACATAGGTGTATGTGTTCAGTTGAACTGTGGCGTCAATGTCAGGAAGCTGGTAAAAAGTGGAAAGAGAAGTATGAATACCATACCCAACACCATTCACATCCACAATGACGTAGTCCGGAGATTTATGAATCAATTTTCCGCATATTTGTGCAATCATCTCATCTGCTTTAACAGGAGCTTAGGAGATTCTTCATTTTCATGGAGTGGATATGGCAGATTCCCACAGCCAATGCATCAGAGGCATCAAAGGAAACCGGCTTTTCCAGGTTCAGGAGATTCATTACCATCATCTGTATCTGGTCTTTCGTGGCCCTTCCATAGCCTACTACAGCCTGTTTTATCTCCAGTGGACTGTATTCGTATACGTCCAGACCAGCGTTCACCCCTGCCAGAATGGCTATTCCGCGAGCATGGCCCAATTTGAGTGCAGTCTTTACGTTCTTATAGAAAAAAAGGTCCTCGACAGCGATTGCATCGGGTGAGTGATCCGTGATGATCCTTTGCAAATTGTCATAGATTCTCTTCAGGGATTGAGGGAATGTCAAATGTGATGAGACCGATATCTCTCCATTTTTCACATGGAGAAGTTTATTACCAATTTGTTCTATAATACCGTACCCCGTGACTGAACTTCCAGGATCAATACCCAGAATACGCACTTCCGTCTCCATGTATGTCAAGCAGCACCCAGCTCTTCCATGATCTCATCAGGAATATCAAAATTGGAATACACCTTTTGTACATCATCACTCTCTTCAAGCATTTCCATAAGCCTGAGCATTTGTTGGGCTTCTTTGCCCATAAGCCTTACAGTAGTCTTTGGTACCATACTCACCTCGGCCAGCTCATACTTCAGATCTGCCTTATCCACTGCCTCTTTAACCTCCATAAAGTCACCGGGGGCCATTATGACATCATATTCATCTTCCCCCTCTTTCACATCCTCTGCACCGGCTTCAAGGACAATGTCTATTAATATATCTTCTTCCACTTTGTCCTTATTGAACACTATGATCCCCTTTTTTTCGAATATCCATGCTACGCTTCCCGCTTCTGCAAGACTCCCATTGTTCTTGGAAAACCTGTGCCGTATATCAGCCACTGTTCTCTTTTTGTTATCCGTCAGTATCTCTACTAATACGGCAGCGCCTCCTGGGCCATATCCTTCATATGCGAGTTCTTCGTAATTTACACCCTCCAGTTCTCCCGTACCTCTCTTAATGGCCCTCTCTATATTTTCATTGGGCATGTTCTGTGCCTTAGCATTGGCAATAGCAGTTCTCAAACGGGGGTTTCCTTCCGCATCTCCACCACCAGCCCTTGCAGCAACGGTAATCTCTCTGATCAATTTTGTAAACATTTGACCTCTTTTTGCATCTTCTTTGCCCTTTTTATGCTTTATGGTGCTCCATTTTGAATGTCCAGACACTTAAACCTCCCCAAGATGAAGTGATCTCATATAATAATATATTTGAAATATATTTCTTTTTGTTGCACTTTCGCTTTTTGGTTACTGTTCACTGTTTTATGTGAACTGTTGAGAAAAAACCGTTTCGTATTGGTGTTCCAAAAAGATCAAATGTATTTCCATGATGAATCTACCACAGAATCCATTGTTTTTAAAGAAGAAAAATAGTTGAAATCTCCCATAAAAGATAATGTCTTGAAGTTCACACAATAAATTTCAAAGTGCTTGATGGGAGAAGTTATAGTAATTATCCTCGTTTGTATCCTATCTTTCTCAAGAACTCTTTTCTTGCTGACTTTTCGCTCTCTCCTTCTATCCCTTTGGATTTGAATCCATCTATTACACCCATTATCCCCCTCCCCTGCTCAGTTTCCATCACAATTACCTCAACAGGATTGGCCGTTGCACAGTAAAGAGAACAGACCTCCTGACACATCTTTACAGCATTCAGGACGTTGATGGGATACGCATCCTTGATCACTATGGTAAAAGCATGTCCACAGTCGATTTTCCCGCAGATTTCTGAAGCCAACTGTATGCATGACTCTTCATTCCCCTCTGTCCTTATTAGGCAGGGACCTGAAGCCTCTGAAAAGGCTATACCAAACTTTGCCGACGGAACCGTACCCACCATGAGTTCATAGAGGTCTTCTGCTGTTTTGATAAAATGGGACTGCCCCAATATCATGTTACATCCTTCGGGCACTTCGATCTTTACATTTTTTAAATCCATCATCTCCTCCAAAAGTGTTTGCATTTTTTGAATGTGGGATTTGTTCTTCTATGAACATCATAATCATTCATGCAAAGACTATTTTCAATCTTTTTCAATAAACTTTTGCGCCTTCATTGTCTTTGTGAGTAAAAACTACTGTCAAATAGTTCAGAATAACCATATGAAAATACTACCAAATAACCGGTAGCTGTCAAGTATTTTCAAGAGTCAGTTGAAATAAATGAGAAAATCTGGATTTTTCAATAAATATCCTGTAAATCAATACTATCAAATTGAACTCAACTTCAATAAACGAAACCATTAAAAAGAAGTCCAAAAATGACGAGTTTGGGAACGAGTTATGGAAAAATCCTCTATTATGTCACCATAATTGGGTGGAACTATCCATTGACACTTAAGCAAGTTTATGCTATAGCCTTCATAGGCAATGAGGATCATAAATACTGTAAATTCAAGAGTCATGTTTTTCACATTAGGAAATTGAGACCTGTATGAGTCAACTCATGTATATTTTTCTGAAATATATTGTTTCTCTTTGTTTTATTTCCATCTTCATCTTCCTGCCAATGGCAAATCAACCGTTTGCCGGAGAAAAATTTAAGATCGCCATCAATGATCTTGATGCCTTTGGTGTTCCCGAAACTCTGGCCTTGAGTGCATCTGATCTGTTAAGGACAGAGCTCTTTAAGACAGGATATTTCCATGTGATGGAACGCAAACAAATGGACAAGATCCTTGAGGAACATGCTTTTCAGTTGAGTGGTGCTACAGAACAAGATATCGTTGAGATCGGAAAGTTCCTGGGGGTTCAATTGATGGCAATGGGAAGTATCAATCGTTTGGGAAGGGAACTGGTTATCAGTATCAGACTGGTGGATATCGAAGAGGCTCGGGTAAAAGCGGCTGAAAGTGTTCAGGCTCGAGGAGAGGAAAGAATACCAAATGCAGTTGAAAAGCTTGCTAAAAAAATAGCCGGATCTGTACCATTGCGGGGAAAGGTTGTGGGATTGAGAGGGAATGAAGTCATCGTAAGTTTAGGACGTCTTGATCAAATGCACAAAGGTATGACTCTGAGGGTTCAACGACTCGGTGAGGAGTTCAGAGATCCGGTAACAGGCAAAATTTTGGGGCGTTCAGTAATGGAAGTGGCATTACTTCGTGTCAATAATGTGATGAATGAATCTCTTTCAAGTACATTTGTTCTTAAGAATTATGCAGATATTCAAATAGGGGATATTGTGGCAATGTGGACGGGATCGACAGAAGATATCTCAAAAGAAGAGCTGGATGAGGATGAAGAATACATTGCGCCCTATGAGCCACCGAGAAGTCAGCCGTCCATTTCAGAGACGCCATCGCAGCCTTCAAGAAAGAAAAAGAAACGTGTTACACCCGCAGTCAGTTTTTGATTAATACCTAAATTGAGCGATTCTTTCCGTCACGAGAGGTTGTAGGTTGCTGAATATGGAGTAAAAAACGATTCGAAGTGGACGAAAGTGAAGCCACCCCTTCAGTGAGTTCGATTCGAAACGT
>JAXHSZ010000206.1:0-4413 GCA_034190725.1 Thermodesulfobacteriota bacterium | reverse complement strand
TCATATGGAATGATATACTGGAATATATTTATAGAATAACACAAAAAGCTTGTCAAATTAATATATCTGAGATATTAAGAAAGGTATTGACAGGACAGGCTTCGAGGTCTGGGAAAAGAAGTAGACCCGACATTACAAAGGTGTGGTTTCATATCATTTTTAAAATATGCAGAACGACAGAATCACTTGTTGGGCATGAGATTACGCAATGGCGATAAGTGACAAAACGAGAAAGATTTTATGGGGCCGATCAGGGAATCGTTGTGCGATATGCAAGAATGAGCTTGTTATCGATGCGACTGGACAGGATGACGAATCTGTTGTCGCGGAGGAATGCCATATTATATCAGCAAAACAAAATGGGCCACGTCACGATTCTTCCTATCCTGTAGAGAAACTTGACTCGTATGACAACTTGATGCTTCTCTGTCGCACCCACCATAGGATGGTTGACGACCAATCGGAAAGTTTTACAGCCGGCATCCTTCGCCAAATGAAATCCAATCATGAAGTGTGGGTTTCTCAGAAATTGGCAGAGAACCAAAAAACTCAGCCGGTCAGAATTCGAAGAGTGAAACAGAACATTCCAGCTTTCCTCTCCCGATTGACAACTGGAAAGGAAGTTCTTGATCTCGTTACTAATGCTATGGGTTACTCCTTTGATCATGAAGAATTGAAGTCTCAGGAAGAAGTTGATCTCGTTGGTGGATTTCTACAAGTAGTACAAGATTGGGGAGACCTCAGTGCCGATCTTGAATCGAGCGATCGTGTTCAAACAGCTTATAGTCTTTCAGAATCTCTTAAGGAACTCGAAGAATCCGGGTTTTTCGTATTTGGCGGACGAGAAGTGAGACTCCTTGAAGGAGGCATTCAACCCGAACCATCGAACTGGCCCATTGCAATTTTAAGAGTCCTTCGGAAAGATAACCAGCAAATAATCAAAGTTAATTTTGATGAAATTACCGAAAAAGATGCCCAACAACCAAGTGCAGGCGATTCCTCACCCACTGGGGGGGGCGAAACGCCTGACTTGGAGCGCCAACGCCCCGCGGGGCATTAAGTTGCGGATTTTATCTAAAACGATGGATAAAAAATGTCTTTTCCTCCCTCAATAGCAGAAAGGGCACTCCTTGAATGCGGTAGGTACTGTTGCCTATGCCACAAATTCCGCGGATTCAAAATGGAGCTACACCATATTGTCCCTAAGGAGAAAGGCGGAGAGGATACGTACGAAAATTGCATCCCACTTTGCTTAGATTGTCATGCTGAGGTGAGAGCCTACGATTCCAAACATCCTAAGGGTCGGAAATATTCACCATCAGAACTTAGAGCTCACAGAGACAGATGGTACAACATGGTCAAAAAAGGTGCCCTGGTTTCAAGAGAAACGTCTGATGGAAGTAGCACTTTTTTGCCCACCAGGAAAGAATACAACGACATGGTTATTGAGACAATTGAATCTAAGCCCAGAGTCTTCCGAGCGATTCTTGTTGGCCCCCACTTCCTCCATCCTCAGTGGCTAATAGATCGCCGTCAAAAAATTGAGCCTCGAAAGAGTTTTAGAGCAGCTTTACGGACCTACCTTGTTGAATCTTCTCATGATCGTACTAGAGATATTCGCCTCATTCTGCGCAACAGCGAACCTTACCCAGAGCGGTTAAAGCGGTTACTGAAGCAACATGAGGTTTATGATCTCATCCAAGATATGCTTAGGAACTTGTATAGCATATTTTTTGAAGAAAGGCCTTCAACAATAAGCTTTTGTTGTATGGATCCTGGTCATTATCACGGGGTCGTGATATCAGAGAAATCCTGCTTCGTTTATCTTAGAGAAACCTCTATATCGAGAATTGATGGTGGATATGAATTGAAGGATCCTAGTCACGTTAAGATGGAGGCAGATCGGTTTGATATGACCTTCGATGCAAATTTCAGGGGTTTGGACGAGGAGACAAACATTCTTGAGAATTACATCGCTTCTCATAAGCAGTTGATTTAGCTCTTTTGTCGACTTGGTGATTTATAGTCAAATTCATTCTATAACCTATTCGACCGTAGTATCATAACCTAACCATGCTTTTGCAGCCGACAGCTAAACGCTGCTGCTGAAAAGCCCAATAACCATATGGAAATAAAATGGATCCTAAATCAATCACAGCGCTTATTGCGATTATTATTTCAATAATTTCCCTTTACGTTTCTGTTAATGTTGCCTGGATTTCTTTCTTTAAACCCGCCGAACTGTCATGTACATTTCCACATTTGGTTATCTGGACTCTTAGTAGCTATAAAGGGGAGAAGCCGACAGGTAAAGTGGCATCAAGACATATTGCCCCCTCCTTGTGGCTTGGCAATTCAGGTGCAAAAAGAATTCTCATTGAAGATATCAGGCTCCTGTTCATAACGAATGGCGGGAAAAGAATGCCTGCATATCCTATGAATAAAATACCAGGAGAAGCCATTGAAAGCCCAAGTATTTTTCATAAATATGAACTTCTAAGGCTCGGGGGGCCATTTTTCGGTTTTTCATTGGATGCTTCAGATGGTTGGAAATCATCTTATTCATTTTCAATGAAGGAAGAGTATTTCCACAAACTAAAAGAAAAAATATCTGTTGAAGTACAGATAATTGAAAATAAAAAGAAGGAATGGAGATCTATTCACGAAGAAACTTTTGATTTCGGAACCCATCCAATTCATTTGAAAAGTTTGGATATAGGGGTGGGAGTTGGCGGGGCCTTAATAAATCATGTGTTTTCAGAAAACTGGAATATGAGAAGAAAGAAAACTGGCTTATAATCAGGCTAATTCAGCCATTGCAAAAAGCCACACGGCTGATTAGTAACGCTGTGCACACAAATGAAGATATTCATCTTAATTTTGGTTTTGTTTCCATCCTTTGCTTTTGGAATAGAAAAAGCAGATTCCGTATTCGTTTTAAAATCGAAGTCTACGCTTTACTTGATGAAAAATGGGAAGGTTTTCAGCGAGTACAAAGTTGCATTCGGTGCAATTCCTAAAGGTCACAAACAGCAAGAAGGCGATGAACGCACACCAGAAGGCAAATATATTCTTGATTATAAAAAAGCTGACAGTCCTTTCTATAAAACGATCCACATTTCCTACCCCAATGAAAATGATAAAAAACAGGCCAGGGAAGCTGGTGTAGATCCTGGTGGCTTTATTATGATACACGGCCAGAAAAATGGATTCGGTTGGTTTTCATGGATCACTCAACGCTTTAATTGGACAGATGGATGCATCGCGGTTTCAAATGGCGATATGGATGAGATTTGGGAATCAGTATCTGTTGGAACACCTATAGAAATAAAACCTTAGAGCACAGAACAATGGCGTTAGTGGCTATTTCGTGAATCTGTGAGTATCGTGTTGAGCTTCAGACCGGAAATCCTTCTGAAATGGCGCAGATTTCCTGTTACAAGTTCCAAGTCATGGCCCAAGGCCGTTGCGGCAATTTGAATATCCGCATCTGGAAGGATTGTTCCTGTCTCTTCAAGATAAGCGCGAATTCTCCCAAAGATTTTCGCTGTGTCAGTGTCATAAGGCAAGACAGTGACAGCTGGAAGAATACGTTGTTCTATGTTGGTGAGGTGTAGATCACGGGACTGAGAGCGATAGGCGCCTTTGTATAATTCACCTATAACAACGGCACTGGTGAATTGTTCTTCACGAGAAACCTTCATGAGCCACTTGATGTAGGTTTTTGAGGGACGAGAGCGCAAGAGTTCTGAAATTGCATCGGTATCAAAGAGAAACGCCATGGTCAGGACTCAAGATCCGCAATATCCCGTTGTCCGTGGCGAGGAGACCCGTCTAGGATGGTAGCCAACTCCTCGGAATTTTCCCATCCACCTGCAATACTGGCGAGTCCGCTTTCCGGACCTGCCTTTCTCAAACGCTCAAGGTGTGCCAGATCATCTGGTCGGACGAGTGCAGCAACTGGTTTACCATGCCTGGTAATGAGAATTGGCGAGCCTGATTCCACTTGCCGAAGGCATTCTGAAAATGTGGCTTTTGCTTCAGCCACAGATATGCTTTTGTCCATAATCAACCTCCTTTTATGGACATTATGACTCTTATGACCAAAATGTCAAGTTTTTTATCAAAGGTGAATTTTCTGGAAGTCCTTTTGCGTATGAATTGATGAAAAGCTTAGATATTCATATGTGAACAACATAACAAGGTAATTTCTCAATAACTTCCATTCATTAAAGCGAATCCAGAGAGTTTAACCAGTCACTTATCCTCACTTTTCAGCATTCATTTCTGATTTTAAATCCCTTCTATTCTTTGTCCCTTTTTATTTTGATTAAATATAGGAAGCAAGAGAAACCGAGATTTCCGACCATTTCTAGAATTATATCACTTCATATGGAATGATATACTGGAATA
>JAXHSZ010000205.1:0-12144 GCA_034190725.1 Thermodesulfobacteriota bacterium | reverse complement strand
CAGTTCAAGTTCCAGTTGCGCGAGATGATGGTCGAGGATGCCGATGGCAATTGGTGGATGGTCGGCTACGAGACTGGTGAGTGGTACCGTCACAACGGCACCGACTGGGTGCAGGCCGACCATGGGTGTTTCGTTAAAAGTGACGAAGCCCGTATATCCATATTCGATAGGGGATTTCTTTACGGAGACGGCCTCTTCGAGACCATGAGGGCGTATTCGGGCAGGGTCTTTATGGTGGAAGACCACATCCAAAGGCTCTTTGAATCGGCGGATGTATTGGAGATTCCCCTTGAGAGAGACAGGGATGCTCTGAGGTCGGCCATAGAGAGGTTATTGGATCTCAACTCGTTATATGATGCGTATATAAGGCTCACGGTTTCCAGGGGGATACACTCGGGTGTTTTGACGTTTAACGGCTCTTATGAACCCACTGTCATCATAACGGCAAAGGAATTATCCCCATATCCTCCGGAATACTATGCCCATGGTGCAAAAGTGATCATTGGAAGCATCAGGCAGAATTCCTTTTCCCCTTTGTCCCACCACAAGTCCTTGAGTTACTTCGGCAACTTGCTTGTCAAGGAGGAAGCCAGGAAAAAAGGAGCCATTGACGCCGTTCTCCTCAATACCGAGGGGGATGTGGCAGAGTGCGCAACGAGCAATATTTTCATTGTCAGATCAGAACAAATCTTTACTCCCCCTTTGTGGAGTCATATTCTGCCCGGTGTCACAAGAAAAGTGATACTGACTCTGGCTCCACAATTGGGACTTGAAGTGGAAGAGAAGAAGATCAGGCAGGAAGAACTCTTTGCCTCTGACGAGGTTCTTCTGACGAATTCTCTCATGGAGGTTATGCCCGTTGTTGAGATAAACGGAGAGAAAGTAGGGTCGGGGAAGCCGGGGCCTTTCTCTGTGAAGATTGCCGAAGCGTATAAAACCTCAGTAAGAAGATTTTGCAATGACCAGCAAAGATCTTTGTACTCCGGGAGACATTTCATGGAAAGGTGAGATTGCAGGATTTGCATGTCTATATGGATGCCTGCATGGTTCTTGCGTATAAGAAGTAAACAAAGCAAGCAGCCTGCGCTTACCGTAACCTTGCGTAACCGCACAGATCGAAAAAATTCAAGCCGTTCCTTGTGGTGATATCTGCTACGGTTTCTCTTTGAACTCCCTTGAGCTTTGATACTGCATCCAGTGAACGGAGAAGATCGGCAGGTTCCGATCTCTTCCCTTGATATTCTACGGGAGCATCAGTCTCAATGAGTATCCTTTCCAGAGGAGTTTTCATGATTGCCCTCTGGTGCTTTTCGCTGTATTCCGCTGCGGGGGTAGCAGAGATAAGGTAACCGGAATTCAGAATGCTCTCCAAGACCTCTAGGGGCCCACTGTACCAGTGAAATACCGCCTTAGAGATCTTTGCATCTCTTGTCAGATAAAAGCACTCCTCCCAGGCACCTCGAGCATGGATAAGAACCGGCTTGTTGTATTGCTTACTCAGGTGCAAAAGCCTTTTAAAGACCTCTTTCTGCAAATCTCTTCTTTTAGAATCCTTTCTTGCCTCCTTGGACCAGAAGTCAAGACCCACCTCTCCGACGGCAATAGCCTTTTTCATATTCTCTTCTATGAAACATAGGGTGGAATCCACCTCGGAAGCATCTAAACCCCATGGATGGAGACCAAATGCCGCATGGATCTGAGTTTTTCCATATTTTCCGGAGATTTCCAGTATACGTTTATTTGATTCATGATTCGATCCAACGGCGATGATGTGTGCGATCCCGGCCTCTTCCGCTCTCTCTATGGCCCCACTCATGTCATCGACTTCTTCGAGGTGGGTGTGGGTGTCTATCAATCCCTCAAAAAAATCTTTTTCTTTCATTTTCAGCCCGTATTACTTTGTCACCTTGACCATGAGGACCACTCCAAAGTGCTTTAAAAAGTCACATTTGGTGTTTGCAATCTTTTCTATTCTGTCTGATATTCTTCGTAGTGTCTTGTGAAACATTCTTGGAATGATAATATATTGCCAGGTCCATCTGGTATGGAAGTTCCATGGTGGTCTGAATTCATGGGCCGTTATCTCAAGATCCCTGAAAAGCCCTTTACATGTCTTCTCTATCTCTCCTGTTCTGTAAAATCTCATCCGTATGGGATCCTTCAATCTGAAGATATTGATACTGATGAATTGCAGGAAACTGAAAAGCAGGTTTTCCGGCGCAAATCTGCCTGGAATTCGTACGTATGCGACCCCACCAGGTCTTAAAACCCTGTGAATTTCTTTGAAAACTTCTTCCCCGTTTTTCTTTGAAAGGTGTTGCAAGACCAGCATGGAATACACCATATCGGAGCTGTTTTCCTTAAAAGGAAGTGCCGTACCATCCCCTCTGAGGAGAACAGGCGGATGTCCGTTATTGGTAAGGTGCTCCCTGGAAAGCTTTAACATATTTTCTGAGATGTCAAGTCCTATTGCAAAGGCCTTTCTGTCGAGAACCGGTTTCAATACTCGTCCCCACCCACATCCCAGATCGAGGACATTCTTCCCCTCCGTTACAGGAAATGGAGGAGGAGCATCGAAGAGGTCTCCATAGTAGTCTTTTAACAATGCCTCCATGCCCATTGTAATAAACGGAGCATCCTTTATGGCTCCTTCGTCCCAAACCCGTACATATTCTCTCATGAAATCCTTGTTTTTTACTATCAAAATGGCGCTCCTTCTTTTCTTGATTTCAGGTGGAAGTCGATTTTTCAGAGGGGTTTCCCATCCGTTAAGGACTTGTATCATGTTTCAATCTTTGAAACAACCCGATTGTTCTGCTTTTTCAAGAAGTTTCACTGTATTATGGGAGACGAATCTTCATCAAATGGGTTCGTCCTCATTGCAAGGGAGAAGAGATATGGATAGTACTCCTTCAAATGTTTCATGTGATTGAGCCATTGGTGCACCAATAGACTATATGCCCTTTTCATATCTCCGGCGAGATGGGCCTTGTCTGGATCCGGCAATTTTTTCAAATTTTTTCTATAACTCAGTTCTTCAGCAAGATGGAACACGGCTTGAAGAAGTCTTGTGAAGCGCTCATATTCCAGAAGAATCGGGTTTTCCAAGAGACTCACAAGAAAATCCCGCTTTTCCGAGAGTACATCTCGTAAATGATCCAGATCCACTTTTTGAATTTCAATTCCACAATTATATTTCTTCAGATGCTGGCTTACTAAGAAAAAATCTTCGTCCTTCCACTTGGAGGTAATAAAGAGTTCCTTCTTTATCGTATGGATATTTGGATCACAATCGGAAAAAACCGACAGGAGATGTATTCCCACCTCACTGAAGAAGACTCCGATGACCATACTCAACTTCTCAATCCGAGTTTGCTTTTCTCTTCTGCTTAATATCATCTCGGTAACATTAGCTACCACTCCGAGGAAACTCCCTGCCCCCATCAGGATTAAAAAAATGGCAAATATCTTTCCCGGTTGCGTAGCGGGATGAATATCCCCATATCCCACGGTGGTAATGGTAATAAAGCTGAAATAGAAGGCATCTGCAATTGAAAGATCCTCAATGATCATAAAGCCGAAAGTTCCCATTACCATGACACCGACGAGAGCTGTCAACGAAATCCTCAATCGTAATTGTGCTGAATCCACAATGAAATCCTTATGTTATCTATATTCAATCTCATATTAATTTGATGCTGTAGAATAGAAAAGTATCAGTGAGCTTCAACTGTGGTCAAATTTTAATACATGTACTGCTTGAGCATCTGAGTGAGCGTTCAGAAAGAACATGAAATACATTATCCTAAAAATGCAGTGAACGATTCCACCATGTCTTTGTTCAGTCTTGGAAGAAGCTCCATGATTAATTCGATGCCGCTCAGATAATCATTCATATGAATAATGCTGTTGTGCGTATGGATATAGCGCGCAGGGATGCCTAACACAATTGTAGGGACGCCTGTGCCGCTCAAGTGAATCGCCTTTGCATCAGTGCCTCCCTTTTTACGCACACTGACCTGATGTGGGATATGCTTCTCCTTTGCCAATCCTAAAACAAACTGAACGAACTGACGGTTCATGAGAGCTGTAGGATCGAAGAGCCTGATCTGTACGCCTTTTCCCAATACCCCTTGACGTTCGTCCTCAGAAATCCCCGGCAGATCATCGGCAGGTGAACACTCCAGTACAATTGCCGCATCAGGATTCACATGAGGAGCTGCTGTCTGTGCCCCGCGTGCGCCAACCTCTTCCTGAACGGTCCCTACAGCGAATATGGTGTTAGGATGATCAATTTTTTTCATCTCCTGAATAGCTTGTATTTCCAAAGCTAAACCCACACGATCGTCAAAGGCCTTACACATTAAAAAGTCAGGGTCATGCATTGGGGTAAATGGGCTGTACGGAACAATACTGTCCCCCAAGTTTATACCGAAACGACCTTCTGCCTCATCTCTGCTCCCGGCTCCCACATCGACACTCATCTCGTCCAATGGCACAACACGATCCCTTTCATCCTTGACCAGCATGTGGGGTGGTTTAGCACCGATCACTCCGATGATCTCAACGCCGCTTTGTGTAAGAACACGGACCCGTTGGGCAAGAAGCGTATTTGGTGACCAACTCCCTAAAGGGACAAATTTTATGAGCCCATCTTTTGTTATGCTTTGGACAGTGAATCCAACTTCATCCATGTGAGCAGCCAACAATATCCGGGGGCTTTTTGCTATTCCTCCTTTTTCGCAGATTACATTCCCTGTTTTATCGGTTTGTAAATTTTCTGATAGCTCCTCACGAAAAATACTGCGAACAGCGTTTTCATAACCAGGTGCACCGTGTGCTTCTCCTAATCTGGCAAATAAATGAAGAGCTTTTTCTCTTCTCTCCTGATTATTCATAGTGCATTCCTCGGGGTCTTTCATGCGAAAATTCGCATATCATTGAATGTCACTTGATAAACCGTATAGTAAACGGATAGCGGTAAACCTCTCCTCTATTCGCCTTAACTGAAGCAATGATGACAAAAACAATCGAAATCACGAAAACAGCAGGGAGTAAGAAGAGACCCACAACCATAAAACACATCAGGAATGAAAGAATGGCATATATGGTCACGGAAATCTGAAAATTCACGGACTCTTTACCATGATCTTCCACAAAAGGGATCTCATCTCTTTTGATAAGCCAGATTATAAGTGGGCCGATTATATTTCCAAAGGGTATACCCAGAAATGCAGCCAGCGCTGCCAAATGACAGAATATGGCCCACGTACGGTCTTTTTTTTCTTCCCAAAAGGTCTCTATATGGTCTTCAGACATTTGCGGCAGTGACTTTGTTGTGATGTCATATCCGGTTCGACGTATAATGAGAGGGACTACAAAGACAAATAATATACCCACAAAGACCGGAATAATCCCCAACACTCCTGAAATAACAGAACTGAGCCAAAGAGAAAAGAAAGAATCGAACTTGGTTCTCTCCGGATTGAAAGGGTCATAAAAGAGAACAATCGAATCTCCGATCTTATATCGTGATGGATAACTCCCTGTTCTGGAACGAATGTTATGCTCTATACCATCTCTGTCAACAAATGTAAATACCGGGTAATACATGATCCCATCATTTGTTTTACGTTCTCCCAGATCAGATACGGTGGCATTTGCCTTTACAGCTTTTTCAAGAAAATTGTCTGTTTTTACGTAGCAATATATACTCACACCGAAAGGGATGATTGAACACAGGATAATCACCACACCTATTGTTCTGACAACTCGAATCATAGGGATTTTTCGTCCATTTTTACGAGTTCTCAATACACAAGAGAGAGAAATGGAATCCCAAACGGCAGAGCGCTCTTTTTTACTGGCATTATGGATTCCGGAAGGCGTATGAGCAGGTTAAAAGGTTCCGTTCCAATAAAGAATTTCCAAAAACCAAACACTAAATACCAAATACCAAATACAACATCCCGCATCTACGAGTCCACTTTAATGTGCCACGGTTCAAAACGTACCCCTAAAAGGTTGTCCCTGTTGTAGCGAAGATTGACATAGTCAAGTTCATTGATTTTTCTGTAGACATCAGTTCCAATAAAACGCTCAGTGAAGTTGTCTGATCCCAGTTCTACCTGCCCCACATCAAAGTCGCTTATCCCATGGAACGAATAACCGGGAGGCGCAAGGGATCGAGAAGCCAAAGAGAGATTACCCTTATGTAAATATGCTTTGTTCAGAAAGAGCATGAACTGTTTGACAATACTTCGAACACCGGAGATCAAAATGGCCTGACTGCCCACATCACGCCTGATCTTCTTGTAAATTTCGAGGGGTACTCCTTTATACACATAATTCCCTGTGTGGGGAACTTTGATAATTTCCTTTTTGTTCATCCTGTTTGTGAGATTATTCAAGGGTTTTTCACCTAAAAAACCATACTGAGATGCATCCTCATAGAATATCATTTCAAGAAAATCCAGTTCTTCTTTGGTGAATCTGCCGACCTGTGAATAGTTGCGAGCGTATATTAATGCGTCGTCGAAATCCAACAGATGGAAATTGCCATGTCCCACAATGACCTCAAGGCGTTTTAACCGAGTAATGCACCTTTCCAGGAGCTTGAAATTTCTTTTATCTAAGCAAATATCGCCTTTGTGAAACCTATTGAAGTTTCTCATTTTGTGGAGGTAATCTCTTATATGGTCGTCGTGGATTTTTGAGGTGTTGGTATGGGAGGATTTCAGAATCTTTGCCAGTGCATCAGGTGTGAATGCCCCTGCAATGACAATTGTGGCTGTTGTCCTTAAAAACTCTCTTCTCCTCAGCATCTTTCACAGTATGGCGAATCTTTTTAAAGACCTTCTCTTCATCTCTGATTTCGACTCAGTCGGCTGAAAAATAGCCCTGTTAGAAATTCAAAACTTCAGATATGTATTTGCGAAACAATATCACTTGAGACCGAATTTGCGAACCATTGGCAGCGGTAGCTATAAAGCATAACTCATCATCGTCCTCATCATCCCCGTCATCATCCCCGTCATCATCATCGGAGGAAAAACTGGCTGCTATTGTATGATCAGTAACTACATTTCCGAACGTATACGTGTTCACGGCGCCCACTGAAGAACCGTCCACAAGAACATCCGCAATACTGTATCCTGAATCTGGTGTAATGGTGAATACCTGGTTTTCTCCGTCCCTCACTATGACGGTTCCTGTTGGGGAGATATTCCCGTTCGTTCCCGCAGATGCGGTGATCGTTCGTGTTGTTGAGGTCCCAATACCATGGATCTCCAGGGACCAGGACTGAAAAGTACCTTGGTCCAGGGCTTCCAGATCTTTTACCGTGAGAATCCAGTTTCCCTGGGATGATTCTCCAAAAGATCGTACACTTCCGAATCGCCAATCGTCGTATGTGTCACTGCTGGAATTGGTATTGTGTGATTCTGCAAGGATGCTCTCCGTTCCATCCGGGGAGGTTAACGTGATCTCCAAGTCACCCCAGTACGTATGATCCGATGCGGAAAAAAAGACATCGACGTATTCCACTGTGATATTATCCGGGACAGAGATTGTATCGGTCACACCGGTAGTGTCGTTGTCAGGTATGGCAAGATTCGGAGCGGAGTTTCCTCCTGTGCTTCCTTCCTGGCCCACGGACACCCAGCCGGTAGCGGCGTTGACAGCAGCCAGGGCATCGATCCGGCCGAAGCCATACTTGTGGTTGATGGGATATCCGGCTCCGTTTGTGGCCCAATCGCTGTCTGAAGGATCATTCTGTTCGGCAGTGGTGATGAGGATATGTTGCACATCCCTCCAGGTAAGGCCGGAGTTTGCATTCAGCATTAATGCAATGATTCCCGATACCAGAGGCGTGGCAGACGATGTGCCTCCGAAGGTGCTTGTGTAATTGCCCGGGTCGTAACCGAGAGATCCGGTGCGATCCGTTGTTGTGATATCCAAGGAACCACCGCTGGATGGAGCATTTACTACGATATTGGCGCCCTTTTCCGAGTAGTCTGACCGAACTCCGGTATTGGTAGAAGCAGCTACAGCGATGGTATAGCGGGAATTGGCATACCCATCATAGTTTGAGTTATCACTGTCATATCCGTTTCCTCCTGCCCATACGTAGATGCTTCCAAGCCCCCCCCGACCGATGGTTATGCCGGTTCCAAGTGCGCTTTCCGTAAGAGGCCCGGGACCCTCAAGGCGCTGTCCGTCATCTGATGGTCCCCAGCTATTGCTGTAAATATCTATAAGGCTGCTGTTTCGGGTGAGTGCGTCTGCCTCATTTATGTCTGTCTCTGCACCGAGGAGGCGGTGTCCTGCTAAACCTGCGGAAGGGGCCGCTCCGGTTATTCCCAGGTTGTTAAATCCTCTCCCAGCTGCTACTCCTCCGCATGATGTTCCGTGATCTCCTCCTGTGGGGTCCGTATCCGAATCAACATAATCCCAACTCTGGCTGGGTAGAACATTTGGGGAAAGATCTTCATGTAAAATTTCAAGCCCATCATCCACAATTGCCACCACTTCACTGGTGGAGGCCAAATGTGCATCCCATACGGAGGTTATATTCACGTCTTCACCGGCTGTGCCGCCACCCTGACCTGTGTTCTCAAGGTGCCATTGATCTGCAAAGAGGGTGTCATCAGGTGTGGCACGTTTTGATCGTTTCCGAAACCAGTTTGGATACGAATATACAGTCTGCCCTGATTCATACAAATTATTAGCAACTTCAAGGGAGTGGAGGGAATTACCGGCTCGATAGAGAAAAGTATTTTCCGAGAATGAAAAAGACTTCACCCGTTCTATACTGTATTCTTTCTCAATTTCAGCAATCCTGATGTCAGTAAATTCCTTGGGGAACCGGACGATGATCTCACCTGTTAAGACAAGCCTTGTTTCTGTATCTCGTCTCTTGGTTCTGTAGAATACCGGACTTGCCTCTTTTACTCCTTTCAATTTCCTGATCGAAGAGAGTCCCTTCAAAATGGCATTGCGCTCCATGGGTTCCGGTGTCTTCATATAGATCAAAAAGTGTGTTTTCTCACTGACAATGGCCATTGGATGAAGTCGTTGGGTCAGGGTGTCCTCTTTTAACTCGGTTGTATTCATTTCCTCAGGGAATACGGCGACTTCATCGAGTGCCATCCATGCTTGCTTTTTGACATTTTGTTCATACCAATAGATAGACTCCCTGTCTAATGCTGAGTCCGGAGACTCTACTTTAGAACCTGTCCACCCCGGGATGTTAAAGCAAAGGATTGTCATAATAATGAAGAATAGAAGAAATATGGTCCTATTCATGGCATTCCTCCTTTTGATCAACTTGGCATTTTTAAAAAAAGATCAATGAACAGACTTTTATCTAGTGTCCGAACGAAAACTGTCTTTTTCGCCAATCTCTGCGTCAGATAAAAATTTTAATCCTCAAAATACTCAATGTATTCCTGCGGTTAAAATTTTGATCTTCCTTGACCTTGACGAAAAATCCTAGTTTTCGTTCAGACACTATCTATATATTACGGATTGTTGTTATTGATTTTAATTCCATAACATGATTACTACATCTGCCGTCCAGAGTCAACAATTTAGAAGTATTTGTGGTGCAGTCTTTTTGTAATCTTTAGTGTAACCTTATGAAATAATTGAGAATGATATTTGATCGTAAAAACATATACAAAGTTAAAAAGATACTGTCCGTTGAATCAACTCTTTTCAAACAGTTTATTGAGCGATGCAAACTGAGTGTCTATACCTTTCAGGTTTCAGGTGTCGGAGCGAGTGTAAAAGGACTGAACACTGAAACCCGACACCTGAAACCTGAAAGATACAGAAAAAGAGCAAACTCCTTTTAACATATATGAAGGATGCTCAGATTATAAAGGAATCATCAATTGAATCTGCGGGGAGTGCAAAGCAGGCCATCTGGTGAAGGGGATAAAATGTTGCGATCTTTATAATTTTCTTCCAACTGCAGTGGATCAGGCACATAAGGATGCCTGAGCCTGATGCCGTGGATCACTTCACTATAACTGAGTTCATCCAGTCTGAATGGCGGGATATCTCTTGAGGCACCTGTATAATAACCGAGGAGGATAAGATAATTCCGAACAAGTTCAGGCAGAAGGAAGTGCCTTCTCACATGTTCCTTCCCCCGTTTGCCCAGGGTCACGGCCTCTTCCGGATAATCCAATACCCTTCCCATCTTGGCGGCCATCGTTTCTGAATCGAGAGGATTCACAAGGTATCCTGTTTCAGAATCCAAAACCTGTTTCATTATCCCACCCACTCTGGAACCTATGACCGGTGTACCTTGCCAGAGAGCCTCAGATACAACGAGTCCAAAACCCTCCCTGGTTGATACATGGATAAAGGCTCGAGCCAAATGCATCAAAGAACCGACTACCATATCATTGTCCTCCACATTCACCCAAAACCGAATATCAGGATCGTCTCCTGCCTCTTCTCTGAGCCTTTCCAACATTGTATCTCCCTCAGGATCATCCGTGGCCGTATTGCCAAGAAAGATCAAATAGGGAGGTGGATTGTGTTTCTTCTCTTGGCGTAACCTTTTAAAGGCCTTCAATATTGAACTTTGATTTTTATGTATATCATACCGGGAGATAGCCGCCAGTATCGGTCGTTCCGGATCAATGTTATCTTTATGAAAAAGGGGAGACAAGACTTGCAGAGCCTCATCATCAGAGTATTGATGATTCTTTTTTACCATTGGATCGATTGAAGGGGCTATTTGATAACATGGTATCTGAAGTCCCGGGCCGATGAACTCCGACATGGTGAATATGGCTCCTGCACAGTAATTAATATAAGGGAGGAGGAAGCGCCATGCAGTCTGGTCAGGTGATGAGGTGTCGATATGACATCGCCACAGGACATTACCGAATATGACACCGTTCATAATCATGGCAGCAGGTTGGGGATCATGTATCACAACCATGTCAGATACGATAAAGGTATTTTTTGCGTTTTCATTGATTGTATTCAGGTACGCACCAAAGATTTCCTGAAGAGTGATCGGTTGTTCGACACCTTGAAGCATATTGTGAAATTTCTTGGTCACCTGAAAAAATTCATTACTCCCCTTTATTACATGCCAGCGTGCTTCTATGCCCAGGCCTCTGGCCAGGGGAATTACACTTCGGAGCATCTCTGCAACTCCACCGCCCATAAGAGTAGAATTCACATTGGCCCATCCTTTCCCTTCCAGAGGTTCGGCAAGGGATTTCAACTCTTCGACACGTTTTTCACCTATATACGGGGTGTAATCTTCCGGTTTCACGTTATAATCCGGCTTGTATTCTTCCAGTTGTGTTGTTTTGTCGGCTTTTCTTGAATCATTCATGTCCTATTCCTGACCCCAATTTCTATTGATGTTTTTCTTTTCCTCATGAGTATATTTCGACATCTATAGCATAATCCTTTAGAGGAAAAAACAAGGAATAAATTATTCAATTACAAAAAAAATCAGACCCTTATGTCTTTTTTATTGCAAGATATTATCTTTGAAAATGATATGGCTACAGCTTTTCATATCCTTCACTTGACACAGGAAATCTCTCTTGTTATAGTTTGCCGGAGTAAAGGAGAAGCACAAGAGACTGTTCCGCTGAGATATATTTCAGGGAGAGAGATGGAATCAGGGGATGAGGATATTGCCCAATCCTGATAAACTTCAACCCTCGGACGTGGTACAGGCTGTGGCCGATCGAATGTTTCAACGATTGGCCCGGATGTTTCCAGTGTGTTCAACCAGTGATGAGTTCTATTACTTCCCCCAGGTTCAAATTTGTGATAATACCTGGTCAAAATGGGATGATTTCTCCTTAGAAGCAGTGGATGAACTCGCAGATGAACTCCTGGCCTGGGAGGATGAGCTGGCGTTCGCTGCCAAGAACAATCCTGACAGAGAAACGAACAGAGAAATCTCTCTGCTCTCCCGGATTGCGTACACCCTTCGTGAAGAGCTTACTCAGGTTTGTATTCACCAAACCCAGCCCACCTTTTATCTCTCTATTGCCTCCATCGGATTGGCCGAGACATTGAACTGCAATCCTGTTGTCTGGAAGGCTCGGGTGGAATCTCTTCCAGCATTTCTGGATTGTGCAATGATGAATCTCCGCC
>JAXHSZ010000204.1:0-4122 GCA_034190725.1 Thermodesulfobacteriota bacterium | reverse complement strand
ATGGTGAGCATTTTTTACTGTAGCAGAGAGAAGCAAGAGGTGAACTTTTTCAGGCAGATAAATCATCACCTCCTCCCACACAACACCTCGGTCTTCGTCTCCCAGGAAATGGGCTTCATCGATGACCACAAGGTCTGTTCCCAGATCCGTTCCTTTGTGCATATTGTCATACAAGTGATTTCGCAAAATCTCTGTTGTTCCGACAATAATGGGTGCATCTGCATTCTCTCTTCGGTCACCTGTCAGTATACCTACATCTTCAACTCCGAATCTCATCCCAAACTCAAGGTATTTTGAATTACTCAGGGCCTTCAGGGGGGATGCGTACCATGCTCTGCCTCCTTTATTATAAATGCGGCCGATTGCTTCTTGGGCAATCCAGGTCTTTCCCGCACCGGTCGGGGCCGAAACCACACAGTCTGTCCGATAAATTGCATGAAGAGCTTTCTTCTGGAATGGGTCCGGTTTAAAAGGTTCTTTGGGAGGAACACCGATCATGGCAAATGTCTTCTTTAATCTGCCATCAATGCTGGGTCTTATTACTGAAACCTTTCGCCTGTGATGTGGAGATCGTGTCTGGTTCCGGTATACAGTGCTTTTTCGATTCTTTCCTGTCTGTCTTCTCTGATGTGTGGTCAAAATAAACTCACCGGCAAATCCCATTACTCTCAAAAAGGAAGGCCATTACAGGCAAAAACCGTCTGGTCGCTGAGTTGTAAATTTTGAGGTCTAAAATAAGCTATGTTACCTGGGTGAAGAGTGGATTTCTTGTGTTTTTCTCTCTTGTCAACTGACACCTGAAACCAAGATTGGATTCTTCGTGATGGTATATTTAACACCACTCCAGAATATCAATGATAAGACCTGCAAACGGTTACGAATATTTGTATGGGATCACTCCTTGAGACCGAGGATTATGCTGATTAATGAAGAGAATGAATGCAAGAAAAAAACAGAGGACAGCATTATTTCCCTATGGGATGCCTTGATGAAAACTCAAAGATTCCTTTGGATCGAGGTGTGTCTTTATGTGGATTCTTCCTAGTCGGTGGTACCTTCTTTCCTCTCTGGCTTCCTCAGTTCGCTGATCTTACGTATTTCCCTTATACAAAAGGCTTTCCATTTTCTCGCCTCAGGAGCCTTATTTCCTTTTGGATACAATTCAAGAAGCTTCTGAAATTCATTCAAAGCCTCATGATATTTACCCTCCCTATAGAAACACAGTCCCATCCAAAAAAGAAGATTGTCTCTCAAATCCTCTCTTATCTCTTGGGCAGGCAGCATCATGAGTAATTTTCTGGATTCTTTGTATCTCCCATCCATGCAAAGGTATACAGCTTTTCTGTAGCGATCTTCAACAGATTCTTGAGCAACTGAAGGGGCCTTCTCTTCAACATCGACCTTCTCTTCCTGAAGAACGACAGTTTGCTTCTCCTCAATAAACTTCCTCACCTCTCTGATTGATGAACTGAGAGATCTGAGTCGCTTACTCATATCATTTTGAATCAAGGTGATGCCGTATTGCACTTCATTTTTTACAACTTCAGTTTGGAGATTCACCTTTCTGTTCAGGCTGGCAATGGTGATCACCTGGACAAGTATCAAGACAACACCAATTGTTACAATGGAGATGTTCCACCATGGAAATCGATTCTTTTCGAGTGCATCTAAGCAGGTTTTTGCGGTCATATTGGATGGATCAAGTTGGAGGGCTCTTTGCCATGATTGCTTTGCCTTGGAGGTTTGACCAATCTGGAGATAGATCTTTCCCATGAGATTGTGAGGATCAGCCAGTGTAGGATCTAAGGCAATGGACTCTTCAAGAAGTTGATGAGCTTCCTGATACCTCCTTTCCTTAGCCTTTGTCAATGCGAGGTTGTATTTTTCCCTTGACGTAACCTGGTCTTCCGTTAATCCCATCTTCATCTCCTGAGACTCTGTCATAGAATTTGTAATACAAGCGGATTGCGGGTTTTCAGATTTGCGCAGAATATGTACGATCTGAAAACGCAAAATCGGAAGGAAAATTGAATCTTTTTTTCAGGATTTTACGTTTGAGGATCGTGCAAATACAGTTTGAAGATGAGATGCACTAATGTGGTACTTCTTCCATGACAAAGCCTTTATGAATTCTATTTTTTGCACTATTTTTAGTGCAATGATACAGAAAGCTGTCAGCAAACTTCAACGGCAATCACCCATCGTTCTTTGCCACGATCACCTTGGTCTGCCTGATGACCTCCCCATTTCGGACGTAACCGGCAAGTTTCTCTTGTGTAATGGTATAGTCGGGAAGTCCTGTTCCTCCTGCAACACCCACAGGTATATGTAACTTTGAGTCCAGTTCCTCACCCACAGATGAAATCTTTGTGATATTCAACTTTTCAAAAATCGTTTCCAACTCCATGTGAGCAAATTTCGTCTTTTCAATAGACTCCTCGGAAACGTCATCTTCACTTCTCTGCCGGGTGAATTGAAGAGATGCCTCAAGCCCATCCATAACAGGGAGCAAGTGGCGTATCAGTTCTTCATCTCTGTCATCTCCTTTTTCTTTTGTTTCAGGAGGACTTTCGCTCACATTCGTGATTATCCCTTTAAACTCCAAAATTATAGATTCCAAATGATCAATTCTGCCAAGTAATTCCTTCTCAAATCCGACGACTTGATCTTCTATGGCTCTCAATATGGTGACCATGCCTTCTTCTGCTTCTTTTGTTTCTTTCAGTGGCAGAGGGTTCTCCTCTATGGCAAAGGGGAATTTATGAGGATCAATTGTTCTAATAAAATCCATCCTTTCCTCTCTTCAATTTAAGGGCTGATCTCCATGAAGCTTTCCCTTTACCCCAAGGAAAGCTGTGAAAGTTCATTATACGTACAAAAGGTGCTTTGTCAAGGCATAATTACGAAGACAGGGAGAGCAAAAAAAGAGCAGTAGGTACTGGATATTCATGTTACACATTCCAGTATAAAGCGACTCCTGGTTAAAGGTTCACAGTTGAGTAATGCCGACCTCCCAAATTGCACAGGACGTTGAATTGGAACCCTGAACCATTCAGTTTAGGGCATGGTATTGGTCACAGCGGTGCTCTTGAGTACATTCATACATCCTTGATCCATAAGGGTCTGCATCTCTTGTTCGTTCCGTACCAGCAGAGCGCCTGTATATGCCAGTGCATTTAAGGAAATTGATTTAAAGAATTCTTCAGACCTGGGCACCAGAAGCATCCACTGTCGAGTCAGAATAAGATTGTATGGACCGGACTGTCTGCTCCCATGAGGATCGGTCGGATTGTTAAGACCCATAGTATAAAGCATGGCCCGGTAAAACTTAAGTGTTTCTTCAGCAGCTTCCTTGGGCGCTTTTAACATGTCCGGGGAGAGCTTTATTAAAGAATGCATAAAAGGGAAATTAGGAATAAAACAGAAGTCGCCATCAGACTGAGCAGAAGCAATAAGTGGTTCAATGGGTATTTGGGGGCCTTTATCCGCCATGGGAAGAGGGATCATCTGAAGGTGCTTATGCGGTTGACTGGAACCGGCAACTGTGCCGCCATTGTAAAATGCCAGTCCATTGAATTCGGGCATACACCTCCATATGGCTTCAAAATCCTGGTAGGTGAGCAGAGACTCCTGATCTTCGAATAATCGGGTAACAATGAGAATATGATGATCAATCACATTGAACTTGTTCAAAAGGCATACATGGGTATCGGATATGTCCTCCACAAACATATCTTTATCATAGGGAAGAAATGGGTTTGCACTCTCACGTTCCACAGTGTTACCTCTCTCATGTTGCTTTTTTCCTTCCATCTTGCGGTCAAGATTTGAAACAATGCGCACTAAAAAATGAATCCCTCCATCCTGGACAAATCTGCTTTCCGTAAATATCGGATAGAGTGCACCTCTCTGTAATGCCTTTTCGGTTCTTTGGATAATCTTTGACCAGAGAGTGCCTTTCTTCAACATTTATTGTCCTTGTTTAGCCTCTTAATGTATTCAAACGGTTTCAGCTCAAGAGGAACTTTAATACGGCATGTTCCTTTATCCCAGCACCATAAGCAAGCCAATAATAGCAGAATTATGAATCAACTGTCCATCCAGAAATGGGATATTTCTTGC
>JAXHSZ010000203.1:0-2973 GCA_034190725.1 Thermodesulfobacteriota bacterium | reverse complement strand
TTTCAATAACAGCATCGCAGACATAAATGATATCCCCTGCATCAAGAGTTCCTCCAGCACCTTCACCTATAAAATCAATTGTCTGCCATGGAGTTGACCAAGAGCCGTCTCCAGTTGAATTATTTCCTGTTGTTTTGACAAAATAGATGTTCCCTTCTCTTACAGTGAAGTGAAGTTCATTAGAATTAACACCATTGACTGTCGCATAGATCTTGCCTAAACCATCAGAAGCTGAAAAAGGAATTGAAAATGCAATCTCTTGCATCTTATGATAGGTATGAAGGTCTGCAGGGCCGCCGCTGCTTAGTCCATCGGCATTGACCCAATAATAGACATGAGCAGCTTCATAGATGTTATCTGAGGAATCCTTAAAATAGACGTTGCTTGCACCTTGAGAGCTGCCCAGATTATTCCCCCATATTGTGACAATGGCGCCGTGGTCATTAACCATTCCATCGGTATTGCCTGATTTTGGTCCACTGACAATGTCACAGAAATGCAACACCGGCTCCCCTTCAGAATCACTATCTTTGCCGATCATATAATCCGGGTCGGTATATTCGGTTCTGATAGCAACGTCGTCCACCGCATACCATTGTTCATGCATTGTTCCGGAACGATTGCGTATCCATCGGTTCTGATTGTTTTTCCCACTGCCCCCCTCGCGCTCACTGGTTTCAGACAGGTATCCGATAAATTCGTTCAGGTAATTGTCTTCAAGAACATCTTCTGCATGAATGAAACTCCACCCCAACAGACCAAGTAAAATAAATCCCGCCGTAACTGAAACTGCTTTTCTCAGTGAAGTTTTCACCTGCATCGAAATGAACCCGCCCATCCAAGACTCCTTTCTCTTATTCTGTGTCCTCAAGTCTCCGGACACATTCAGCATCTGTTTCATATGTTAATAACAAAAAAAAACACAAAAATAATCTATCCATTGAATAAGCAATGATAACGCCCAAGAAAAGAAGCTGCGCAAAAAATCATAAGCAAAAGCCATGCCATTCATAAACACATTAAAATAAAACAAGTTGCAGAAATTCTGAACAAGGTAATCAAGTATGCCGAGAAAAACCATTCCACTTATCCGGCTTTTCTTGCTCTTCTTACGGAAGAATATGTTGCCGAAGAAAAATGTATCCGTAATATATGGGGTGGGAAGTGGGGCAGGCCTTGACGGGTATTTGCCAAAATAAGGTTTGCAGATATGAGATGATGGATGCCAATTAAGAGTTAAAAACTACTAATGAAAAATTGGCCTTGATAATGGTTTCATCTCTATTCGGATGTGGCATACAGTTCAAGGTTTAAGGCAAAAGGATTTGCCCCTGGAGTTCAATTGTTCGGTTTGGTCAGAGTATAGTGGCGAGTGAAACCATTCTGACGATAAAAAAATAGGCTCTATGTGGATTCCAGGCTGGTAATTTTTGTGACAATCATTTTTGGGCAGGTCGTCTTCTTTGCTGTGAATACACATTCAAGAAGTTTCTCAAAGTCGTCATCGTTTAAGAATATTTCCTTTCCGTCGTTTCCACGGCTGGTTATATGGAAGAATTTTCTGATTACAATCTGTAGGGTCGTGCGATAATGGAAGATCATAGTATTGGCTCACAAAAGGGGCCAGCAGATCTCAACATTTAACAAACAATAGTTAGTGTCCATCCATAAATAGTCTTTTTGCCCAATATCTGCGTTATGCTCAAAAAATAATCCTTGGAATATCAAACATATGCCTACGGTTATTTTTTTGCATGCCTTGATCTTGAACAAAAATCCTCATTTCTGGATATACTTTAGATAAGTTCGATACATTCAAGCCGAATACCACTTGGGTCTCTCCACTCGCACCATTTGTAGTTATTATATGTAAAAAAAGCTACCTCCCCCTGTTCGTAATCAGATATACCCATTTCATTTAAAGTGCTTATGACCTGTTCAAGCGATTCAACTTCAAAGGATAAATGTTGTTTCGATAGGAAGTCATCTCCATTCCTAGTCTCACTCACAAAAAAGTGTATATTTTCTGACTCAACAACCAGCGTGGTTCCGTCGCCGGCTCTAGGCGTACAGACAAACCCAAAAATCTTCTCATAATAGCTCTTTGTCTCAGAAAGAGACTTTACCCATAAACATACATGATCGATTACTTTGGCACGTATCATTGTTTGTCCATTGACTCCCTGGCGCCCATCCATAAACGGCTATTTTCCGCAATCTCTGCATCAGACTCAGAAGTAAGGGCACATAGCAACGTGCCCCTACATACCCAATGTATCCCTGCTGTTGAAATCTTCGTCTTCTTTGACCCTGTAGGAAATATCTCATTTCCGGATGGACACTGCCTAACGTTCCTTTTTGTTTTTTCGGATTTTATCACGTCTGACTGCATCCGGCTTATTCTGCTCTCTTTTAAGAGATTTAGCCAATACCTGCGATCAGAGTTTCTTTTTCTCGAACCAAATAAACACGAAGAAAAGGAGGGCAATGAAAATGGGGATAACAATCCACGTTGAGATCCCCAGAAGCCCTGGCAGTGTCACTTTACCAAACGCTCCCCAGGTCAACACTGATGTTTTCATGACAGGATAGGCTTCCGCATAGATTCCTGCACCGACAAGCATCCCAAGTATCGCCCACACAGCATGCCATCGCCCTTCACCCAACGCACCGACCGACGTACCAGGACAGTACCCCATAACAGCCCAACCTGTACCAAACAAAAGACCACCAATGATATTCGCACCCACATACGTAGCCTTTATTTTCAGATCTACAATCCCTAAACTCACGAGAAGGTTTATTCCGATCGTTCCCACGATGACCGCCGACAGCATGAACTTCACAATAGTCATGTCTTTTAGTAACATCGCTCCAACCTGTTTCTCGAAACGAAGTACACGGCCTTGCTGCAAAAGTGCACCGAATGCTATGCCTGTAATCAGTCCAAGAATTAATTCGCTCATTTCAACA
>JAXHSZ010000202.1:0-10436 GCA_034190725.1 Thermodesulfobacteriota bacterium | reverse complement strand
GCCTTGTCGCTTGCAGAATTCTTTGCTGATAATGAATCCATATGTGTTGTGTTGGGTGATAATATTATAGAGAAAAATATCATAAGCGCAGTTGAGACCTTTAAGAAACAGAAGATCGGTGCAAAGATCCTTCTGAAAGAAGTGCCGGATCCTCAACGTTTTGGCGTGCCAGAGATTCAAGGCGACAAGGTCAGAGGGATAGAAGAGAAACCCGAAAAGCCCAAGTCGAAATATGCAGTTACAGGGATTTACATGTATGACAATACCGTGTTTGATATCATTAAACCTTTGAAACCATCCAAGAGAGGGGAGCTGGAAATCACCGATGTCAACAATGTGTATATCCAAAGAGGTAACATGACATATGAGATCCTGGATGGGTGGTGGACGGATGCCGGTACATTTGAATCCCTCCTGAGTGCGAGTACTAAGGTGGCCGAGACCGGGGCGAATAAGGTTTGACAGGAATGAGCAATCAGCATTTAGCTGTCAGCAATCAGCTGATGGTGTGAATAATGAAAGACTTTAGGGTACTGAAGGTATGGAGGAAAGGACATGCTTTGACTCTCAGGGCATATAAGGCTGTGGTGAAAGCTGACTGCTGATAGCTTGAATTCATTCTAACTCACGGAGTAATAAATGATCGATGGAGTGAAAACAAAGAAACTCAAGGTCATCCCTGATGAACGGGGAAGGCTTATGGAGATGTTGCGGGCCGATGACGATCTTTTCATCAAATTTGGTCAGATCTATATGACCACCGCATACACTGGTGTGGTGAAAGGATGGCATTACCACAAGCAGCAAACCGACAATATGGTTGTTGTAAGGGGAATGATGAAGATCGTACTCTATGACAGCAGAAAAGATTCAAAGACCTATGATGAAGTGAATGAGTTCTTTGTGGGTGTACACAATCCTCTTCTCATTCGGATTCCCCCTTATGTTTTTCATGGCTTTAAGTGTATCAGCAAAGAGGAGGCCATGGTCATAAACTGTCCGACTGAAGTCTATGATTACAATGAGCCTGATGAGTTCAGGGTGGATCCCCATGACAATGAGATCCCATATGATTGGGGGAAAAAGGATGGATAGACAGAGACCATGAAGATCCTTGTAACCGGTGGTGCAGGGTTTATCGGATCAAACTTCATTCGCTATATGCTGCAAACACATCCCCTGTATGAAATAATAAACTTGGACAAGTTGACGTATTCAGGAAACCTGGAAAATCTAACGGATGTCTCATGCCAGGACAGATATAGATTTGTAAAGGGTGATATATGCGACGTACAACTGATTGATGGATTCGCAAAGGATAGAGTGGATGTTATTGTGAACTTTGCTGCAGAATCTCATGTGGACAGAAGTATCATGGATTCAGGCATATTCATCAGTACAAATGTGTTGGGTACTCACACATTGCTGGAAGCAGCCTATAGACAAGGAGTCAAAAAGTTCATCCAGGTTTCAACAGACGAGGTCTATGGTTCTCTCGGTCCGGATGGCTATTTTACAGAAAAAACTCCTCTCGCTCCCAAAAGCCCTTATTCAGCAAGTAAGGCCAGTGCTGATCTTCTTGTTAAGGCCTTTCATCATACACATGGTTTACCGACAATTATCACTCGCTGTTCGAATAATTATGGGCCATATCAGTTCCCGGAAAAGCTGATTCCCCTGTTTGTCACCAATGCTCTGGCAGATATTCCTCTTCCACTTTATGGAGACGGACTCAACGTTCGAGACTGGCTGTATGTGGAAGATCACTGTTCTGCAATAGACCTTGTTGTCGAAAAAGGAAGGGAAGGGGAAGTCTATAACATAGGGGGAAACTGTGAAAAGACGAACCTGGAAATAACAAGAACAATCCTTCGATTTTTAGGAAAACCCGAAGGCCTTATAAAATATGTAAAAGATCGTCTCGGTCATGACAGAAGATATGCGATCAATTCCACGAAGATTCAGAGAGAATTGGGATGGTCTCCCAGGGTTGGGTTTGAAGAGGGAATAGAAAAGACTATAAAATGGTATACAGAGAATACATCCTGGTGGGAAAAGATAAAGAGTAGAGAATACCAGGAATACTACAGCACGATGTATGAAAACAGGTGAGATAAGAGTCGATGACACAGGATACACAACAGAGTCTCAGTGTTCTGGTTCTGGGCGCCGATGGGATGCTCAGTAGAGATGTAATAAAGACACTGAAATTAAAATATGAAGTTTGCGGAAGAGACTGCGGAGACTTTGATATCACCGAAGAAAATACAACAAGACAGCGGATACTTGAGATCGATCCTGATATTGTCATTAATACGGCTGCTTTCACTGATGTGGACGGATGTGAGGTCGAAGTTGAGAAGGCATTTATGGTGAACGCCCAGGGCGCGAAAAATGTGGCCCTGGCATGCAAAGAAGGAAAGATCAAGTTGGTCCATATCAGCACTGATTATGTCTTTGATGGGACAAAGTTTTCCCCTTACCTGGAAGATGATCCTCCTCATCCCCTGAGCGTTTACGGCAAATCCAAGCTGGAAGGTGAGCAATACGTAAAGGAGATAGGAGAGGATTTCTGCATTATCCGAACCGCATGGTTGTATGGAAGGCGTGGAAAGAATTTTGTACACACGATCCTGCGGTTGGCAAAAACTGAGAAAGAATTGACGATTGTGGATGACCAGATCGGGCCTCCCACCTGTACATATGATCTTGCCTGTGCCATTGATACATTACTGGTGCATAATCCTGAAGGGGTTTATCATATAACGAACGGTGGAGCTTGCTCATGGTATGAATTTGCCGTCGAGATTCTCAAGCTGGCCCATATGAACACGGTGAAAGTGAAACCAGTTGGCTCAGACGTGTATGTTCGTCCTGCTAAAAGACCCGCCTACTCGGTCTTAGACTGCTCCAAGTTTGAGAAGGAAACAGGTTTATTTCTCCGACCCTGGAAGGACGCCTTAAAGGAATTTCTTTTGGAGGATTCAGCTTTATGTTCGCAGTGATAATGGCAGGTGGACAGGGAACCAGATTTTGGCCCAAGAGTAGAAGATCAAAGCCCAAGCAGCTTCTCAATATAATCGGCGATGAAGTGATGATAAAAAAGACGGTTGATAGATTGGCCCCCATCATTCCCAACGAAAATATCTATGCTGTTATTAATGCATCTCACTTCAACGAGACTAAAGAAGAAACAGACCTTTCGGAAGAGAACATTATAGTGGAGCCAGTAGGTCGGAATACGGCTCCGTGCATCGGACTGGCGGCTTTGCATATCGAGCGCAAAGATCCTGAAGGGGTGATGGTTGTACTCCCATCTGACCATTATATTGAAGATGAGAAGACTTTTCGTGAAACCCTATTGGCAGCAAAAGAGGTAGCATCTCAACAGGATTACCTTGTTACTTTGGGTATAAAACCAAAATCTCCTGAAACAGGATTCGGGTACATAGAGAAAGGAAGATTCTTAAGGGAATCGGGTTCTTCACAATTATTCAAGGTGAAAAGGTTCACAGAGAAACCCGATCTCAATACAGCCAAAGCATTTCTGGACGATGGGAATTTCCTGTGGAACAGCGGCATTTTTATCTGGAAAGCATCCACAATCCTGGATGAAATGAAGACTCATATTCCCATACTGTACAAAGGGCTAAAAGAGATACGAGAGGCTATGGGATCTGAACGGGAAAGGGAAGTGGTTTCATCAATATATGCAGATATCCAAGGTATATCCATAGACTATGGAATCATGGAAAAATCGAATATATCAGCGGTGATTCCTTCTGACTTCGGATGGAATGATGTGGGCAGTTGGTCATCTCTGGATGAACTCTTGCAGAAAGATACAAACGGAAACATCTTTAAGGGGAAATGCCTTGGTTTGGAAACTAGGGATACACTCATTCACGGCAAAGACAAACTCATAGTAACTCTCGGTCTTGATGGGCTTGTTATTGTGGATACGGAGGATGCCGTACTGATAGCCAGAAAGGACAGATGCCAGGATGTAAAGAAGATAGTTGAAAAATTGGACCAAGAAGGAATGGAAGAGTACTTATAGAAAGGCAACACAAAAGAAATGGGAAAGAAGAGATCACCGAAGAATACCGGAGACAAGAGAAAAGGAGAATCAAAGTCAAAGGAGCGAAAGAAAGTCTTTGACACTGTGGAAAGTTTGATCCACAGGGAAGGAGAGGATCGTGTCAGTCCGGAAGAGACCAATAATGCTATTAATGAGTTGAAAAGTGATTCCAGGGCAATACACCATCTTCATGAAATTACCGTCACAGAAAAATATCATATAAAGTCAAGAATCAAGGCGCTTGAGATTCTACAAGATCTGGGAGAATCAATAGATGAGGAGCTTTACCGATTTTTGAAGGATGCTGAGACATTGATCAATGAAATCAGCATCTTTTTAAAGGATCCGAGTGAGGAGTTGCCACCGACGATATGTGATCACATCTGCCAATTGAGTGACAACCTCAAACAAGCAGCTATTGACCAAATTATCCGAGAAGAAGGGGAGGGGTCTTTCCCCTTACTCTCTCAGATTACTGGGCAAGATGAGGAGTTAGACTTGATCATAGCTGGATCTTTGGCGCGTCTTCCTGTTCAGAAGTCTTCAGAATTACTTCAGAAAATGAGTTCCTGGACTGAGAATAAAAACCTCAGGAAATCCATTAAAAAGTCATTGTTCATATTACGGGAAAAGGGTGTTGATATAGAAAAAGGAAAGTCGGAAGATTCCCAGGGCTCTGTTCTTCGGCCTCTCGCCAGAACATCTGAAGGTCATCTTTCCACCATCGACAGTTTAGGAGACAGACTGGTGTGGTTGGCTCTGCCTCGATTTCCCACAGGCTTTTATTTTTTTGAAGTATTATTAAATGATAGGGAGGGATTAAAGCAATTTCAGGGTATGGAAATCACAAAGAAGTTGCACAGCGAATTCATTCAGAGTTTTCAAGAAGAAAGTCCAATACCATTGGTGGAAGCTGACGCATCCTATTGTCGTTTTCTTATAGAAGAGGCTTATACTATGGCAGAGAACGGAGGATATCCTGTGCCGGAGGAATATTCCCACTGGAAAGAAAAAATCAAAGGACCTAAGCATGAAACACAAAGACCACTCATATATACCTGTTTGGAAGAGGAAGCCGTTCAAGCTGACGAAATCCTCTCAACACGTTCTACAGACCTCTTTGATCTGCCTGAATTCATAGATTGGATCATCCCTCCTGACGAGGTTGCAAAATATACTGAAAATGTGTTTGAGGCTGAAAGAAGCAAGATTGTCCTCTCGCAATTTCAGAAAGAAGAGCGATTTTCCAAGATTTTTAACGAAACTGTTCAGGAGCTGTTCGACAATGAAAGAAGCCTTCTATACAAGAGAAGGCTGGAAGAGATGGCGTATGTGATATATAAGCTTGGAAAAAAAGACGAAGCAAAGATTTGTCTTAAGGTGGCTTTATCCATTGAAGATAAGGGCATATATTCTTTCAGTTATCCCTTTCTCCTGGAGTTAGTAAAGAGGAGTTTAGCTTCTGCCATGATGGAAGAAGAAGAGAAAGAACAGGAGGTACCATCCCTTATTGTCAAACCGTAGCAAATGTCCAGAAATCTTTATGACTGCTCACCACTCTGTTGATTACTGACGTAATGAACGGGGATTCGGATTCCTTTTGACCGATTTCATTTTTTAAGAGAAGGGATTCCCCCATACACTCTTTGAGAACCGCTTTGACCGAATTCTTTAAACCTTCCAGGTGATATCCCCCTTCCAGTACAAAGACAAGTTTCCCCTGACAGGTCAGTTCGCAGATCTCTAAAAGGATCCTGGCGAGCCTGGCGAACCCATCCGGGGTTATCTTCATTGCTCCCAAGGGGTCTTTGGAATACGTATCGAACCCGGCTGAAACCAATATAAACTGGGGTTTATATTGAAGACAGACGGGTTTTAATATCCGGCTGAAAATCTGAGCAAACTCCTCGTTCCCTTGCCCTCCGGAGAGTGGGACATTGATTGTAAATCCCTCTCCTTGAAAAGCTCCTGTCTCATCGAAGCTTCCGGTTCCCGGATAGTGAGGAAATTGGTGGGTGGAAAAATAGAGGACGTCAGAGTCATTGTAAAAAGCATTTTGTGTACCATTGCCGTGATGAAGGTCCCAATCCACAATCAGGATACGCTCCAGAGAGTATCTTTCTCTGGCATATCTCGCTCCAACTGCCACGTTATTGAAGAGACAGAATCCCATTCCCCTGTCTGATTCAGCATGATGACCAGGAGGACGCACGAGGGCAACGCCATTGTCGATATCTCCGGACATAATCCCGTCAATACATTCCAACACACCCCCTACTGCCAACCTCGCTGCATCGTAGGATTTCGGTGAGGTCTGGGTGTCTGGATCGAGCATCACATGTGATTTATCGGCAGTGGCGGCTACGCGTGATATGTATTCAGATGTGTGAATAAGCCCGATCTCCTCTTTGGTTGCAAATCGTGGCGGAACATCAACATATTTTCCGATCATATCTTCATCATCCAGCATCTGGTAAATGACCTCTAATCGGTGGTGGTTCTCCGGATGATATTCAGAGGTAATATGTTGAAGGTATCTCAAGTCTCTCACTATTCCGGTTGTAACCATATTTCCCTCTTCTTAAAGTACGGTTATTTGGTGTGGTATTTATGACAGGTTTTTTCAAATGAATGAGGTTACGAATTTATTGGAAGGAAGCTTGAATATGAAACAATTGAAAATTCAATAACTTGATTGTATCTGGATTTCCACCTTGGACAATGATGATCGGGGATTGCTGGGATTTTTAAATTTCCTATGGCTGGGGGAAGAGGATTCGAACCTCTGTAGCCAGATCCAGAGTCTGGAGTCCTGCCGCTGGACGATCCCCCAATAGTAGTCTCTCTTATATAAAATAAATAATTATTACAGTCAACTAAAAACCGTTAATAATGACGTCTTTAAGGTTTTTGAGTAATCGATTATATCTGGAATCCAGTTCATCCGATATGGTATTCCATTCCGTCAAGGCTTCAATATTGACAACAATAGCATCCCCTGAGATGCCCTGTCGGCTCAGAGTATCTCTGATCGGCTTTTCCATCTCTCCATATAGGATATTGTGACTTTCCTCTTTCTCAGATTCATATTCTTCACAGATATCCCTGACCCTCTTCTCAAATCGTTGAAATTTTTCAATGGGAAAGTACATTTTCAGACTGTCCAATCCTTTGAGAAGTCTCTTATGATTTTGCAGGGTGATCTTTTCCATGATCTTTGAACAAATGGTCTCTGCGATTATCGGCTGTATCGCTTCATCATATTGAGTCACATATCTGTTCAAATCATATGAGCCTGTATGATCATCTTTAATGAATCTGTTGATGAATATATTCGCCCTGGAAATAGACTGCTGTTTATTTTTCTTTATGTTTCTCTCTTCTTCCGCCATTTCTCAAGTCTCTTCTTTATCTCTGTTTCATACCCGTGGTCTGTGGGATGATAGTAGATTCTTCCTCTGAGATTTTCAGGCAGATACTCTTCTTCCACATAGCTGCCAGGGAAGTCATGGGGGTATTTATAATCTTTTCCATAACCCAATTTCTTCATCAATGAAGTAGGAGCATTCCGTATATGGAGAGGCACAGGGAAAGCCTGGGTTTTTTGAATATCATTTTGTACTTGTGAGTACGCTGTATAGATGGCATTACTCTTGGGAGCACAGGCAAGATATACTGCGGATTGAGCCAGGGCCAAGTCTCCTTCGGGCGAACCAAGAAACTGATAAGCATGCATGGCGGAAATTGCTACCTGAAGTGCTGAGGGATCGGCATTTCCCACATCCTCAGTAGCAAATCTGACAAGACGCCTGGCCACATATAATGGATCTTCTCCTGCTTCCAGCATTCTTCCAAGCCAGTAGAGAGCAGCATCAGGGTCGCTTCCTCTCATGCTCTTGTGTAATGCTGAGATCAAATTGTAATGTTCTTCACCTTTTTTGTCATAGATGAGAAATTTTCTCTGGACAACCTCTTCTATTCTCTCGGGAGTGATGTACCTCTCATTATCTTCGTTGGCCGGCGTCGTCATCACAACAAACTCTAAAGTATTCAATGCACGCCGTGCATCACCATTGGATACGGAAGCAATATAATTGAGGGCTGTGGAATCCATATTGACATTAAAATTACCAAGTCCCCTTTCTCTGTCTGAAATGGCTCTCTTCAGAATGCTCTCAAGCTCCTCTTCCTGCAATAACTTCAACACAATAACCTTGGTACGTGAAAGGAGAGGGGAGATAACCTCAAAGGATGGATTTTCTGTTGTGGCCCCTATGAGGATTATTGTTCCATCCTCAACATGAGGAAGAAATGCATCCTGTTGGGCCTTGTTGAAACGATGAATTTCATCCACAAAGAGGATTGTCGTTCTACCGGGGTATTTACGATGACTTTTGGCCTGTTCAATGACTGCTCGAATATCCTTCACACCGGCCAGAACCGCGCTGAACGAGATGAAGAGAGCTCCTGTCTTTTTGGCTATAATGCGAGCGAGAGTTGTTTTTCCGGATCCTGGAGGGCCCCAGAATATGAGTGACTGAATCGTATCTTTTTCGATTGCTTTTCTCAGGGCCTTCCCCTCTTTCAATATATGCTCTTGTCCCACAAACTCATCAAGGGTACGTGGACGCATACGTTCAGCAAGGGGTGCTTCCATCTTCAATCCATTTTTCAATTGATTGTCGAAAAGATTGATTTGCATTTACAGTTTCAATTGATCAAGATCGTGTATTATGAATTCTCCTGATTGTTTCCTCTCTCTATCGAGAAATATGGCATTGGCGCCGGCTTCCTTCGCAGCTATGTAGTCGTACTCCCAATGGTCACCTATATGTATGAGTTGTGCAGGTGATATACTGAGCCTGTTACAGATATTCAGATAACTCTCCTTTACTTTTAACTGTTTGAAGTCCGATATTACGGAGAAATCGAACTGAAAAAAATGCTTGATACCGCTGATCTTTATGTCCAAGAATTCCCTCGGCATAGCCGTGGTGAGTATCAGTGTGTATCTGTGTTTTAACCTCTCCAGTGTTGGGATGACATCGGGAAATATCTCAATTTTAGACTGGTACTTTGAAAGAATCTCATCAAAGTCGGTATCCAGACCGAAGTGTTCTATCCAATGATTCATTTTATACCAACGGATATCACCTTCACCAACCTTCTCGTATTCAGATATGGTATAATCTCTGGCATCTTCGAAGGTCATTCCTTCCTTTTCCGCCACAAGTGATGGAATTCCCTCAAGCCAGACCAAGTCGTTGAAGTCCAGGGACACCAACGTTCCATCCACATCAAAAGATACGACTTCGATTCCATCCTTCATTCAATCGCCTTTCCCATTGCGGTTCATTTATTGATATTCCAGGTATCAAAGAGAATTATTAAATTAAAAGGAGCATATTAGTGTATTCTTTTGTTATTTCCGAATAAAACGGATAATTCTATCCGATTCAGGTTCAAAGTCACAAATTATAAAGTATAATGAGCAATGCCCTGGCATATAGAACTGCCTGAGCTGAATTTCTTTGTGACTCTGTGCCGTTGTCACTTTGTGCCTTAATACGATTACATTTAAAACAAGACAGAATACAGCGACATTTTACGCATAACATGACACTACTATAAGATTGTATGTGTAACACTAGTTTTCATTCAGACACTATTTATACTTGACAATGTTTTATTTTACAAGTTTTTAAAGATGTCATTCCCATATCTGCCTCCACCTTTTCCATTGACATGCAGCTCTCTTTTACCCTATACTTCTCTTTCCAAACATTTTTTACCAGGATGGAAACTTGCTTGTGATGAGAAAGAGAGGTCGTTATGAATAACAAACCACTGCAAGATATGGTCGAAGGGAATGTATGTTGGGGTTGTGGAAGCGATAATGAGCATGGCTTGCAGATAAAGAGCCACTTGTCTGACAATGAACTGATCTGCACGTGGATGCCTAAAGAGTATCATATGGCAGCTCCTGGCATTCTGAATGGTGGTATCATTGCTTCCATTATCGACTGCCATAGTATTTGGGCTGCTGTTGTTGCGGCCTACCGTTCAGAGGGTCGTGAAATCAGTAACGAGTCCCCCATTTGGTATGTGACCGGATCTTTGCATGTCACATATCTCAAACCGACACCAATGGATGAACCGGTCATTTTGAGAGCACAGGTCAAGGAAGAAAATGAAAAAAGCACGGTTGTGACATGTTCCCTTTTTGCTCATGGAGAAGAGTGCGCCCGCGGTGAGGTTGTTGCTGTCCGTGTATCTTCTTTATGGAGTGAATAAGGATAAGCATTGTTCACAGTTCATTACAAAGGATATTTTCATTGCAGGCGTACATATCATT
>JAXHSZ010000201.1:0-4482 GCA_034190725.1 Thermodesulfobacteriota bacterium | reverse complement strand
TAACAAGAAGATCAGAAGAACACCGGCAATGGCCGCAGGAATAATCAATCGTGTGTGGCCACTTGGCGAAATATTAGCGTATCCAATGATCTAACAATATCCGGGTGACATGACCCAATTTGATATCCGATTGGAAAATCTACAGCCTGGTGTTCATACAGAAATGAGAAATGAGTGGAGAATTCCGAAGCAACCCACAACTCTTTGAAATTTCGCATACGAAAATATACAGTTTGATAGTACATAATGATTGCTATATACTGCTATTGAAATTACGGAGCATGCAATTCGTGATTGAGTGGAAAGCCTTTTCTCGGAGAAATAATAGGGGAGTAGGTACACATAATATGAAGATTCAAACGGCTATCAGCAGTAAGTGATCAGCTGAAAATCTTCAGTTTGAGAACACCTCATATTTCAAAAAGTCCGGGACCATGCCGTAGCCCAAAGATGAGCTGCGGCACAAGTCTGCTTCCCGAAGTTGTAGAGGATTCACAGAAATTCCACATTAAATCCAATATTATAAGGCTTTACTGATTTTTCGGTCGGTCACTGAGTTGGCTCAGTTGCTTCATTTCATTTTGCCAATGAGTCAAACGAACGGATCAAAGGAGGAGGACGGTGTGTTAAAAGAAGAAGTATTACAAGAGATTGCCCAGTTGAATGATGAGTATGGGGCCAGAGTAAACAAAATATTCGAAAAATATTCTTTTGAAGAGAAAGACCTGCAAACCGCATCAGGACTTCCGTTAAAACGAATCTACACCCCCCTTGACGTGAAAGAGAACAACTATATTGAGAATATCAATTTTCCGGGTATGTATCCCTTCACGCGGGGCATCACTCCAACCGGTTACATAACAAAGGACTGGACCTTGAGACAGGTATTGGGTTTGGGAACTGCTGAAGAGACCAATGAGAGGCTGAGGTACTTATTAGAACAGGGACAAACGGGATTCAGCGTTTGTGGGATGGGATATCAACCCTATGAATCCGGTGATGAAAGGTCCATCGGAATTCTGGGGAGAGGAGGTTTGTGGATTGATACCCTGGCGGATATAGAAACATTGTTCGACGGGATAGACATGTCCAAAATAAGCATCAACCAGATCGGATTTTCCATCCCTGTTTTTGCCATGATTTTGGCCGAAGCCGAAAGGCAGGGGGTGGATTTCAAAAACCTTTCAGGAACGATTCAGAACTGTGTGTTCCCGGCCGGAGAAGGACCGGAGATGCAGGGCAACGGATCAGTGGATATTATTGAGTATTGTTCAAGAAATTTGCCGAGATGGAACCACACGAGTATCTCCGTAAGGAACAATCGTGATGAAGGCATCACAGCACCCCAAGAGATCGCCTTTGGAGTCTACCTTGGAGCCTATACACTTCAATCCGTGATGGCAAGGGGCATTGATGTGGACGAAATCGCGCCCAGAATCTCTTTCTTTCTCAGTTCTGAGAGCGATTTCCTGGAAGAAGTCGCCAAGTTCAGAGCAATGAGACGGTTATGGGCGAGAACCGTTAAAGAGAAGTTCAAGGCCGAAAATCCCAGGTCATGGCTCATGCGCTTTCACGTTCAGACAACGGCGCTCAATCTGACGGCCCAGCAACCCTTGAACAACATTATTCGTTCTTCTGTGCATGCTCTTGCCGCCGTACTGGGAGGTGCTCAATCCATGTCCGTGAATTCATTTGACGAAGCCCTGGCCATACCCACAAAGTCTTCGGCCACCTTATCCCTCCGAACACAGCAGATCATCGGATGTGAAAGCGGAGTGACAAATGTCATCGATCCTTTAGGCGGGTCATATTGCATAGAGTCGTTAACCGATCAACTGGAAGAGAAGGCGGTGGAAATACTCAAAGAAATGGACGCCATATCGCCCGAAAAGGTATATCAGTACATAGACGAGAAAGGCAAAGAGGCCGGTTACCAAAGGCAGAAGGCAATAGACAGCAACGAAAGAATTCTTGTGGGAGTGAACAGATTCGTCATGGAGGAAGAAGCTGATCTGTCACATGTGGACATCCTTGAATATGACCCGAAATGGAGGGACAAACAGATAGAGAGACTCAATAGAGTGAAAAAGGAGAGAGACCCGGTTAAAGCGGAGAAAGCCGGAAACCGTCTGGAGGATGCATACAGACAAAGAGAAAACATCATAGAACCCATGATAGAAGCTGTGAAGGCATATCTGAGCATAGGAGAAATAGTACAGATACGGGAGAAGGTTTACGGCCCTGCCAAGCTGGATCACGTGATGGGATGTTACTTCGGGTTTTGATTTTTCAATAACTTCGCATATTACTTAGTGTCCATCAAGAAATGAGATATTTTCTGCAAGGTCAAGGAAGAAGAAGATTTTAACCGCAAGAATACATTGGGTATGTAGGGGCACGTTGTTACGTGCCCTTACATCTGAGTCTGACGCAGAGATTGTGGAAAATAGCCATTTATTGACGGGCACTACCGAACAAGTGTAAACTTCTTTTGATATTGTATGAAAGATGGTAATAACTCAAAAAGTCCGGGAACATGCCGTAGCTCACAGGGGAGCCTTCATTCACTCCTATATGAATTTTGGGTGCATTCAGGGTAATGGGCTAAAATTCAAGAAATTCGGGCTATCGCCCTCAAACATTTTGAATTTTTTTACGCCGATTACCCTGAATACGTATTTCCCAAAATTCACAATGTCGTTCATAAAGGCTCCCCTGAGAGCTACGGCTTCAGTCTGCTTCCGGAAAGTATTGAGAAGTTACGAAAGATACCTGAAAATCCATTGAACATATGGAGAAATGACTTCGGAGGTGAATGTTGAAAAAGGACAAAAAGATCAGGGTATTGCTTGTATGCGACAGTCCCGGCCACAGCACTGGGTATTATGTGGTTGGAAAGGGGTTGCGAGAAGCAGGTGTGGAAGTAATCCTGGGGGGGTTCCAGATTCCCGCTCAAATAGTGGAATCCGCTGTACAGGAGGATGTGGACTTCATAGGCTATCGGATTATGGACGGGGCTCCTGAAATCCTGGTTCCAAGATTGATGGAATCGCTCGAAGAAAAATCAATCCGGGATATTAAAGTTATCCTCGGGGGGATCGTCCCGCCACCGGTTATTCCCGGTCTGAAGGAAATGGGAATAGATGGGATATTCCCGCCGGGAACAAAGATTCCGGATATCGTGGAATACCTGGAGGGTCATATGTGATGTGGGCAACCTCCATTTCTCAGTTTTCATTTTTTAAGGGTGCCTGCAACGAGAAACAATGTCTAGTGCCATGTAAATTACCCCATATGTGTGATTGAATGTTGGTTTCAGGTCTATTTTTTCTCGATCTTGACACCCGACACCTGAAATCTGGAGTAATGTAAATAAAGTTCAAACTACTTTTATGTAATAGTGAAAAATGGCGTGATGTGCCTGAAACTCTCATAGAGGGGGGATCACCTGCCTGGGCTGAGAAATTTGTTGAAAAGTAGTTTTATGCAGCACTATTTCAGGGAAGGAAGCCCTTCGCGAGTCAGGATGATCTCAACTCGTCGATTCATTTCTCTGCCCTTTGCTGTTTTATTTGATTCCAGGGGACGGTATTCACCAAAACCCATGGTAGAGATCCTCTTCGGTTCAATGGAAATCTGGTGTATTAAAAACTCCACCACTGAAGTTGCGCGTGCTGTGGATAATTGTAAGTTTGATTTGAATCGACGGCCCCTGATAGGCACATTGTCCGTATGACCGGCGACAATAATATCGCCTTTTGTTCTTTTAACGAATGATCCGATTTTCTTGAGAAGGGGTATCATCTGTTTGCGAATCTTTGCTTTCCCTGAATCAAATGTGGTCTCACCCATCAGGCGGAAGACCATACGACTCTTATCAGCTTTCACTTGAATCAGATCCATCTGATCATGGAAACTGGACTCTACTTCTTCCTGCATAATCATCCTGGCGTATTCCTTCCCAATCTCTGAGAGATCACTTTGCTCTTCTCCCACTTCATCTTGCTGTTTCATTGGAATGCTTTCCTGATCAAAATCCCTGGCGATCATCTTTTCAGCCTTGGGTGACTCAAAGACAGGGGTCTTGCGTTGGACCCCGAATGCTTGCGCCAGGGCGCCTGCTATCTCTTTATACTTTGCAGCATCAATCTCCGAAAAAGAGAGCATGAGAACAAAAAAACACAAAAGAAGACTCATGAGGTCCCCAAAAGTCACAACCCAAGCAGGAGCGCTTTCACCCAATAGGGTCTCGAGTTTTTTAACGTGTTGTTCTAGTTCATCACTCATGCTTACTGCTTACTCCTCTTCTGGTTGATCCACGGACCGGTTTTTCGGTGATAAATAAATCTGAAGAGAATCTTCCAAAATCCTCGGATTCAGCGCCTTGCTGATACCCAAGGCCCCTTGTATAATGATAGTCTTGTTCACCTGTTCCTCTTCACTCCTCAGTGCGAGTTTGTCTGCCAAAGGCAGACAGATCAA
>JAXHSZ010000200.1:0-3180 GCA_034190725.1 Thermodesulfobacteriota bacterium | reverse complement strand
AGCCGGTATATCCCATGGAGGACCGCAACCCGCCAACCAGCTGGGTGATGATTTTATTCATGGTGCCCTTGTAGGGAACCCGGCCTCACTGACAACGCATCCACATGCCCTTCGTTGAGACGGATCCTTTTTTCGTTGCAGGTTCAGATCGAAGACCCTTTTTATGTATTCATCGTCAATACATTTTCCAGAGTAAATACCATATGGCGATAAGTCAATCTCTTCTGCACAACTAAAAATTTCCATTCCATTTTCAGAAGCAGCATCGGCAACGGTGCGCATAAGGTCCCCGAACCCCTCTTCTTGGCAGGGCGTCATTTCAATGCCGTATTCCATCAGCGCATGAAGCCGTCTTCCAACCTTTCGATAGATGTCCGCAATGCTGATGACCGACCGAAATGTGTACCCCCGCAGTTCCTTTGCTATGGCTGTGTAGGACCTCTTGTGGAATTCCACATCCGTCACATTACTGAACAGTATAGGATCATAACGCCAGATTACTTTATGAGGACCGACCCTGTCCACAAGCTCTTTAAAGGTTTTGAGGGAGTGATCCATACCAGGGGCAAAGGGGTCGATCGAACGTGGATTATTCATCAAGGTATGCAGAAAGTAATATGGATAGTTTTTCGTATCCAAGGATTTAAGGTGCTTGAACATGGGGCGGGGATTACGTGTCCAAAAAACGATCACGTCCACGTCTTGCGGAATGAGAGAAACGTATGAGATTTGGTTGGGATTGAAAGGATTGGGAACAGTACAATACCCGGACTCAAGTCGGTTCATCAACCATTCGGAATAAAATGCCGGTATATCTGTACGGCGGCTTGCACTGATGATCATGGGAATAGGTTGTTTTCCGCAATCTCTGCGCCTGCCTGTGCGTGGCCACACGCAGACAGGTCAGACTCAGACGTAAGGGCACGGAGCAACGTGTCCTTACATACCCAATGTATTTCTGCGGTTAAAATCTTTGTCTTCCTTGACCTTGCAAAAAATATCTCATTTCCGGATGGACACAAGGTAAGGGGAAAAATCATGATATCAGAACTCTGTTTCGCCCCTCGTTTTTCGCTTTGTAGAGCATTATATCCGCCTGTTTGATCATCTGTTCAAGGGAATTGAGTAAGGTGCTGCAGACACCGATACTCACGGAGACATTGATTGTATGCTCCCCGATACTCATCTCCGTGCTCTCTATTACACCCCTTAATTCATCGAAGATTCTGAAAACATTTTCATGAGCCATATCCAATGCGAATATGCAAAATTCTTCTCCTCCAAATCGCGAGACGATATCGGATTCTCGAAAACGCTCTTTCAAGATGAGTCCAATACGTTTCAGAACGGCGTCACCTATATCGTGTCCATGCACGTCATTGATTTTTTTGAAATGATCGATATCGATCATGGCGACTGTAGTTTCCCTTTCTTCTCTCTTGGAAATTGCATGCAGTTTTTTACCTACATCAAAAAAGTATCTACGGTTGTAGAGTTCCGTCAAATAATCTCTGTTTGAAGAATCCTTTACCGCTGCTATATATTCATTCATTTCAATGTTTTGCGTAATTCTACAGTAGAACTCTTCACTGGAAAACGGTTTGATGATGAAATCATTGGCACCATTTTTGATGAATTTTGCAGACAGAATGTTGTTCCCGTAAGCCGACATGCCAATTATGACAAATTCTTCTTTCTTGTGATCCGTTCGAATCTTCCGAGTGAGTTGAAACCCATCCATTTTAGGCATATTGTAATCCGTTATGACCATTTTGATGTCCGGATTCTCATCCAGAATAGAAACAGCCTCGACTCCGTTAACAGCGTTGAATATGTTGTACTGATGAACCTTCAGTAAATCACAAACGTGTTTTCTGGAGGTCATTGAATCGTCGACCACGAGAACCTTAATGGATCTGTTTTTGTAAATTCGTTTAATGAGTGAGATGATATAATCCACATTGCCGTTGCTCTCCTTCAAGACATAATCGATGATCTTCTTTTCCCAAATTCTGTCTCTGAGGTCGTCACAAAATTCCCCTGTGAAGACTATGGAAGGGATATTTTTTGACACTGCGAAATCGACAATTTCACCTAAAGGAGCATCCGGCAAATTAAGATCGAGAAGCCCAACAAAAAAATCCGATTTTTTATCATCAATCAGTTCAACTGCGTGCGAATAGGTTTTAGCCCATTGAACGTTGAAATTCAATGTGGATTCTATTCTGTTTTTAATAATCGACCCAAAAAATCTACTGTCTTCCACCATCAATATGTCGGTCATCTTCCCCTCCGGTGCAACAAAAGGCCAGGTGTGTTGTTTATGGGTGCTATATTAATACCTCATTTTCAAGAAGCTGATACGAAACATCCCAGTACAAAACAAGGATTGTGCCATAACACATACATCAAAAAACCGTTCTGCAGGTTGCGTCTATTCCTCCCACCAACTCCTATGGATTTTCAGATATTAGATTAAACAACAAGATGGAAGCCTGAAGTTCATTACCCGATCCTCAAAAATAAAAATCTCTGAAATAGATTTAACGTAATATTTTGGCTTTTTGAAAAGGGTCCCTTTAACGGCAATCAAATTTTAATCCGTGTAAAACTCGCATCCAAGTGAGCGTAAAGAAAGAATGAGTATATTGCTATTCAATTCAGTATCTTAATTCCAGCCTGATTCAGACACAGGATATGAGACAATTCCCTGTTCTTTCTTAACGCTCGCTTGGATGCTCAGGCAATACACGCATTAAAATTTAACCGCCGTTAAAGCTTGCTTATGACTTTTTATTTCATACAGCTAAAATAATACGATTTAACTATTTGTCTGGCTTCACGTCTTCGGATTGAACGTATCTGACGTCAATCTGAGCGCTCATATTTCACAGTGATTTCTTTTCAGGCCGTATTGTTATTGCTTGTTGGGAGCCTCAGTCTTTAGCATGTAAGGGTTGCATAGACGAAAACCACGGCGGTTATACACATATCTTAGGCTTTTTGTCAAGCCAGGGTTTCGCCTGTTCGAGTTGAGCAGCCAGGCGAAGCAGAATGCTTTCTAGGGCTTTTTCGATCAGCCTGCGTTCCAATTCGAGGTTTTCGGATTCACCAGTTTCGGAGAAGCCGGCGCTGAATATCTGGAGAACCTTCACCTCTTTTGCGGGACACTCGTCCAGC
>JAXHSZ010000020.1:0-5835 GCA_034190725.1 Thermodesulfobacteriota bacterium | reverse complement strand
ATGTACCGGTCAGACTTCTCTTCATGGGACTGGGGGGAGGAATTGGGACATCTCTTCTTGCAGCGGTATATCCAGCAAGAGACGCTGCGTTTTCTCCTCCAATAGTGGCAATAACCAGAGGATCCTACGAAATGGGGAAATCAGCTCAGACCACATGGCTCGTACTCTTTGGTTTTATCCTCTTTCTTCTGGCAGGTGGAGTGGTGTGGTTACCAACCCCATCCCCGGCTCCGGGGTATTTTGCGTGTTTCTTTTTTATTCTTGGGATGTCATTCCTTGTCTTTCCACTGCTTACCCTTTTGCAAAAACCATTTTCGAGAATTTCCACATTCTTCGGCATCTGCCCTGGTCTGGGAACCGTTCTCTTCTTCAGTCATCGGGGGAGGAACTCCGTTGCCCTTGCTGCCCTTGCTACGGCCGTTGCCATGGTGGTGAGCATCGTCATCATGGTGGAGAGTTTTCGAAGCACTGTGACCGTATGGTTGAACCAAACACTCCAAGCTGATATTATCATCACTATGGAATCTCGATTCAAGCGGGGTGGTACAGCCAAAATGTCCTCGAATGTAATAGATGCTGTGAGAACTCTTCCCCATATTGTTGATATTGATCCTTTTCGCTATATAAATATGGAGTATCAAGGCCATACGGCAGCGATTGGTGTATTGGATTTCGTCACAATCGCGAAATATGATAATCTGCCGGCAAAGAAAGGGAGAGATCCTTTCTTGAGTGCCAGAAGGGAAGGGGGGATAGTGATCTCAGAAGGATTTGCCACCATCCATGACAAGGATGTGGGAGATACCCTCTTACTCCACACCCCGGAAGGAGACGTACGTTTTACCATCCATGGTATATACTATGATTATGCCGTTCAGTATGGAATCATATTGTTTGACTGGAGCACCTTTTTACAATATTGGAATGATCGTTCTTTAAGTTCTCTTGGTATATATGTGAAAGAGGGGAAGGTGGAGGAGGTGCGGAGGGAGATCAATAAAATCTTAAATAATAGGGAAGGATTGTCCCTTTTCAGCAACATGGATATCAAAGAAAAAGCATTGGATGTCTTTGATCAAACCTTTCAGATAACCCAGGCCCTGCAAATTATTGCTGTGTTTATCGCCATTTTGGGGATAGTGGGATCATTGGCCTCTTCGGTTATGGAACGGAGCAGAGAGATAGGGATACTGCGTTCTGAGGGTCTGACTCGATTTCAGACGACGAAACTCTTGATAATGGAATCTTCTCTTTTAGGAGCATTGGGCATAGGAGTGGGGATAATTATCGGAGTGATATTATCAGTAATATTGATCGATGTGATCAATTATCGATCCTTTGGATGGACCATTCAGCACACCTATCCCCCAGGCAAGATCATCGGTTCGGTTCTGATAATCTTTGCTTTCACTCTTCCCGCTGGTATTCCTCCTGCGTTGAAAGCCTTATCTTTTAACATTTCAGGGGTGCTCCGACATGAATAAAATCGATCCGGCAAGTCAAATGTTCAGAGCCATCTTCTGCCTGATTATTATACTCACTTTTCCATGTGATCCGGTTCTCTCCGATTACAAGAAGGCTCTTCCCGGGTACAAGTTTGCATTTCCCCGTGATCACTACTCCCATCCCGATTTTGCCATTGAGTGGTGGTACTACACTGGGCATCTCTTCACATCGAAGGGGAGACGGTTCGGCTATGAATTGACCTTTTTCCGGAAAGGAGTTCCCGATACAGATCCCAAGGGAGATGATTCCATATGGAAAGTAAGGGACATCATCTTGGCCCACATGGCCATAACGGACGTATCCAAAAAGAAGTTTCTCTATTTTGAGAAGATGCACAGGGGGCTTCGTGGGGTTGCTTTTGCCTCTCCCTCGACCTTCGAAGTCAAAAACGGAAAGTGGAGGCTCTGGGGGAGCCCTGATAAGCAGAGGATGAGGGCCAAGAAGTCTGGATATGGGATTGACCTTACACACATACCGATGTGGGGCCCTGTGATTCACGGTCGTGATGGAGTCAGTCAGAAAGGGGAAGGCGAAGGGCATGCGTCCCATTACTATTCCTTTACCAGACTGAGAACAACAGGAACTGTAACGATTATGGATCAAGACTATCCTGTTACAGGCATCTCCTGGATGGATCATGAGTTTTCCAGTGATCAGTTGGGTCCTGATCAAGTTGGATGGGATTGGTTTTCTATTCAGCTCGAAGACAACTGGGAGATAATGCTCTATCTCATGAGAAGAAAGGACGGAACCATAGATCCTCATTCTTCAGGGACATTGGTCATAAACGGTGTGCCTCGACATCTCTATATCAATGAATTCAGCGTGGTCTCAAAAGGGAGATGGAAGAGTAAGAAGAGCGGGGGAGTCTACCCCTCTGGTTGGGAGATTACAGTCTTAGACGAGAATTTACAACTCAAGGTTGTCCCGCTGATAAAGGATCAGGAGTTGATCACCAACAAAAGCACTCAAGTAACTTACTGGGAAGGGGCATGCAAGGTGTCGGGGAGCAAGGGGAAGAGAAAAGTAAGAGGGAGTGCATATGTCGAGTTGGCAGGGTATGCAGGCTCACTTTCAGGATTTTAGTTCAATGTATGATATCATATATCCTGTCCAGATATTCATTAATAAATTGAAATATCAATAAGTTACATTTTTTCAGCACACATGATATTTGATATGTAAATTACTTGACAGTGTGAATGTGTCCTGTTAATATGAGATTATATTTTAATGTGATATAACAATACACTCCATAAAAATCCACAGAGAACAGGATGTAGAATAAGGATCAAATTTATTTTTTGTGATTGAAACAATCCTGTGATCGACCTGAGAGGAACCAACAGCCAAAGAGCCACCATTGCCAGTAGGTTATCATCATTGGCTCTTCTACCATCATAAAGAATTTAACCATTCATCGCCATTCCCACGGTTTAAACTCCAGAATAGAGCACATCCACCGAGTATAATTCTCTCATAGGTGCCGCGGCGATACGAATCCGACTAAAAACATTGAAAAGAGCTAAGGCCTAAATAATCCCCATTTATTTTCGTGAAACGCAACTCTAGAGTCTCCCATGGGCTTCCCGTACATGTTTCTGCCGGTATAAGAACGCATATGCTGGAACGGTATTGTCTCAATCTTCTTCAATGGACCTTTGGAATATGATTTATCAATTCTCTCCGAGACTGAAATGAGTAAGCATAAGAGCTTTTTTTCTTTGATCCTCTTCACGGCTACTGCATTCCTGATGCGTATTACAAATCCCATGATCAGAAGGCTGGAGGCACGTTCCAAGTATCTTGAAGAGATAGTCGAAGAGCGTACTGAAAAACTTCTAGAAACGCAGGAACAACTCATACGTAAGGAGAAATTGGCAGTTTTAGGACAATTAGCAGGAGGTGTAGGACATGAGCTACGAAATCCACTCGGAGTAATGAGCAATGCTGTGTATTACCTCAAAATGATCCTTTCAGATGCAGACGAAAAAACAAAAGAGTATCTGGACATCCTTTCATCGGAAGTACAGAATGCAAATCAAATAATATCAGATCTTCTCGATTTCTCACGTGTGAACTCTTTGGAAAGGGAAAAAACTGTTGTCCATGACTTGGTTTTCTCAATACTTTCCAGACAACCAGCCCCTGAAAATGTAGACTTATCTGCCACGATACCTCCGGACCTGCCTGCTGTTTTTGTTGATTCCAGACAAATACGCCAGGTGTTACTCAACCTTATAACAAATGCCTATGATGCCATGCCTGAGGGTGGTAAGCTGTCCATAGGGGCCCATAGTAAAAATGGTCAGGTTGACATATTTATAGTCGATACAGGCTCCGGCATACCAAAAAAGGATTTAGAGAGGATTTTTGAGCCACTCTTTACAACAAAGGCCCGCGGAATCGGACTTGGTCTCTCGGTTTCAAAAAACCTGATCGAAGCCAATAATGGTAAAATTGCAGTTGAAAGTAAACAGGGCAAAGGAAGTGTCTTCACTGTCGTCCTTCCCACCAGCGAGGTGGTTTCATGAGGAATACATTGTATATTCTCATTGTAGACGATGATCAAAGGATGGCAAAAACCCTCAAGGACATATTCAATATAAAGGGATATGAAGCAGAAGTGACCCACTCAGGTCATGATGCCCTTAAGATGGTAGTGAAAGATGATTTTGACTTAGTCCTTACAGACATCAAGATGCCTCGAATGAATGGCGTGGAACTCTGTAGAAAGATGAGGGAATCAAGGCCCCATATCCCGATTCTTTTAATGACTGCTTACTCCACTGATATATTAGTTAAAGAAGGACTCGAAGAAGGAGCTGTGATTGCTCTTCACAAACCGCTGGATCTTGAATCCTTGCTTGATCTTTTCTCTTCACTGAGAAAGGAACGTTCCGTAGTGATTGCGGACAATGACTACGAGTTCTGCAGTACCTTGGGAAATATTTTAAGGACGAGGGATTTCGCAGTTACTCATGTGACGGATCCCCAAAGTGTGACAGAGAGCATCAAGTCGGATTCTCATGTGGTGCTTCTGGACATGAATCTGGACGTTACCTCTAGTTTAATGGTTCTAGAGAGGATAAGAGAGCGATATTTTCACCTTCCTGTAATCTTGATGACAGCACACCAAGATGAAATCAAAGAATCAATAGATGCAGCCTTCAAAATAGGTGCTTACACCTGCCTTTATAAGCCATTCCATATTAAGGAGCTTTTCCAATTTTTGACAGAAATTCGACACAAAGAGATGAAAAGGGTGCTAAAAGAGGCCGCTATGAGGAGGTAATTCATGAATGGTGAGATCAATGTTCTTATTGTTGATGATGATTTGAAGTGCAGCAAGACACTCTTTGACATCCTCAAAACTAAAGGGTATACATCAATTATGGCCAGAAGTGCTGAGGAAGCCATAGCAAGGGTGGAAGATTACGGAGTCCATATTGCTCTGATTGATCTCAGGCTTGAAGGTATGTCCGGTCTTGAGCTGATGAAAGAAGTGAAGAAGCGCTCCCCCTGGACAGAGTGTATATTACTTACGGGCTATGCATCTCAAGCATCGGCCATTGAGGCTGTGAATCTGGGTGCATACGGTTATGTTCAGAAACCATATGATGTGGACCAGTTACTTGTGAACATTCGAAGGGCCGTTGAAAAACGAAATGCCGAAGAGGCTCTGCGAGAATCTGAAGAAAGGTTCAGGCAGATGGCAGAGAATATTAAAGAGGTTTTCTGGATGACCGATCCCAAATCCGCACACATAGTTTATGTCAGTCCCGCATACGAGACTATATGGCAACGTCCTATTGAGACTTTGTATGAAGATCCAAACAAATGGATTGAGAATGTTCATGAAGATGATATTGACATTTTGAAAAAAAACTGGAAAAAACATATTCAGGGATATTCCACATACGAGGAATTCAGGATCTTATTGCCTGATGGATCGATTCGTTGGATTGCGAACCGTTCTTATCCCATTAAGGATGAAAAAGGTGAGATTTATAGGGTAACCGGTATCGCGGAAGACATTACAAGCAATAAGATAGCCATTAAAGAAAGAGGAGAACTTGAGGCCATGCTCCGTCAATCTCAGAAGATGGAGGCCATAGGGACTCTGGCCGGAGGCATTGCTCATGATTTCAATAATATCCTTTCCGCTGTTATCGGATATACTGAACTTTCGCTGATGAAGGTACCACGGAGAGCCGACACTTCTCAAAGATCTTGACGACTATATTCACTATTTCACTTCGAGAGGAGTCAGGATCCTAATGTATACTAATGCAGTACGTTATAATCAGGCAATCTATGATGGATTAC
>JAXHSZ010000002.1:0-14451 GCA_034190725.1 Thermodesulfobacteriota bacterium | reverse complement strand
GATTGACCTTGCCGGCTGTCCGCCGTTGGATCCAGAAATACTTGATGTTATATACGGGAAAATGCCCGATCTGTGATAATCTCATTTTTGATAGCTCATGAACTTAACGTAGTAGTACTAAAAGTGTATATTTTGCTGCAAGAAAGACCATAGGAATTTCCTATGAGACGTTCTTGCATGTATTGAAAATTCCGATTTGCAAAATCGAGATATTATAAATAATATACCCCTCAAATTCTCAGTCTTTGGGCAAAGATGGCCGGAAGCCGGGATGCAGATGTGATAAGTTTCCAATACAGGATTTTCCATGGAAGAGGTTTCGTTTCTGATTCAAAAGGAAGACCCAAAAAGGAGAACATGGGGGGGAGGTATATTTTTTTCAAAGTGGTCATACAGGGTCATGAAATTGGTTTATGCAGCTCTGTTTCTCTATGCCGGCTTCTCCAAACTTCTTGAGCCCAACTCTTTTGCAGAGGTTATCCATGCTTTCGGCCTTGTTCCGGAAAGTTTGGTATTACCGATTGCAGTTGGTCTGCCTTTCCTTGAGGTTACAGTAGCATTTGGGCTTCTCTTTGACATAAGAGGAAGTCTGACTATTCTTACAGGTCTGTTGCTCATATTTCTTGTCATACTGAGTTATGGGATATGGATGGGGCTCGATGTGGATTGTGGTTGCTTTGGTCCAGATGATCCTGAAGCTGAGGCATATTCAGGACTTCGAAGTGCCCTTTACAGAGATCTGTTCATGGCAATGGGGATAATTTATTTGTATTTTTGGCGTTTCAGCAGAACTTTTAAACCTATTTCATTGAGACTTTTTTTCAAGAACTATTTGAGAGTGAGAAAGGAGAGCGGGTAATGCGTGTTGTTAAGATGGTTTTTGTATTGTTGATCGCAGGAATCTTTCTGCATGGATCATCTTCTTCGGTTTTGGCCAAAAACAAATTTCAAAAGGAATTGGAAAAAGAACAAGGGGCCGTTAAGCTGGTGCGAGAAGTACAGCGGGGAGGTTATGACGTCATCACTGCTGAGGAACTCAATAAACTGGTTGATTCAGGCACTGATATTGTGATCGTCGATACAATGCCCTTTGAAAAAAGTTACAAGAAAGGACATATTCCTGGCGCCAAACAATTCCTGTTCCCCATACCTGAGATGAATACATGGGATACTAAAGAAACAAACGGAAAGACCAAAGAAGACTTTATGACACTGCTTGGTTCCGATAAAGAAATGACCATAGTCATCTATTGCGGATTTGTGAAATGCACAAGAAGTCACAATGGTGCAATGTGGGCTAAAAAACTTGGATACAAGAATGTACTGAGGTATCCGGGTGGTGTTTTTGCATGGAAGGGAGCTAAATATACCTTGGAAAAAGCGAAATAGAGATGGTTCTTTGAATCGGTTTATGCGACACTTTCAAATATTTTTATACAAAGAGTGGCTAAAATGCCAAAAGTTTTAAATAATTTGATAGTCCGAAGTTCTCTCTTCATGCATCTCATTTCTGGTGGATACTCAATAGAGTTCAGAGTATAGCATTGGAGATATATTTTGAATCAGGAAGTTAAAGAGCTTCTGTCTCTTATAAATAAACGGGCTGAAAATCTTGTCTTGACTGGTCAGTCTATGTGTGCCGAAGCAGTATTGACTGTTTTGAATCAAGGGCTTGGTGGTGACTTGTCGCGTGAGATGGCTGTCCGGTTGACATCCGGCCTGTCTGAAGGTATGGGGGGAACAGGATGCCTTTGTGGTGCGGTCAATGGTGGTGTTCTCGCTCTGGGTCTTTTTTTGGGAAGAAACCTCACCGGATTTTCTCGCAAGAAAAAAATCAACTCCGCAATCAAATCACTTCATGATCGTTTCAAGGATCATTTCGGTTCAACGTGTTGCAAAGTCTTGACCAAAAAGAATGGGTATGATAGAAAAGAGCAATTTGATCATTGTGCTGGACTCACGGGCACGACAGCGGAACTGGCTGCTGAAATCATTCTTGAAAATAGGCCTGAATTGGTAGATCAGGCAGATTGGGAGTATCTGAAGCACCGGGACAGGAAAGTAACATCACGGTTGAAACAGGCTGCAAACATAGGTTTCAATATGAGGAATAACACGAAATGCTGAACTGGAAGATTCTCCAAAAACCAACACTCTCCAGCTTATCAAAAACCTGTGGTTGAGCTGCGAAGATCGATCCGGTCGGGCTCGATGAACTTCTTGCAAGGCTACCCCAAATTCACGATCCAAATCTTCTTGTAGGATTCAACACCAATGATGATGCCGCTGTATACCGCCTGAACGATGAGTTGGCAGTGGTGACAACGGCTGACTTCATAACACCCCCTGTGGATGACCCTTACACCTTTGGTGAGATCGCTGCTGCAAATGCCATAAGCGATGTGTACGCCATGGGAGGACGGCCGATTGTCTGCCTTAATCTGGTTGCTTTCCCATCCAAGAAGTTGGAGCCTGATGTTCTCCATCAAATCATTGCCGGAGCATTGAGCAAGATTACGGAAGCCGGTGCTGTCCTGGCTGGAGGTCATAGCATCGAAGATGATGAGCCTAAATTTGGATTGTCAGTAACCGGAATTGTACACCCTGAGAAGTATTGGAGTAATGCAGGGGCACAAGTGGGAGACGTGATTGTCTTGACCAAGCCCATTGGCAGTGGTGTCCTTTTCAATGCCAATCTCAAGAAGTGGGTCTCCCATGAGGCAATGGATGAATGTATCTCAACCATTAAAACCTTGAACCGAAGAGCAGCAGAGATAATGAGTGGTTTTGAAATCCATGCGGCAACCGACATCACAGGATTCGGGCTCGCCGGTCACTGTTTTGAGGTGGCCAAAGGATCAAATGTAACCATCAAGATCGATTTGAACAAAGTTCCCATTATGAAGGAAGCCCTTGAGATGTATAAGAAAGGGATGAATACAGGCGTGAATCGTCACAATGAGAGATTGGTAAAAGACAACATGCGATTTGAGGCTGATCTGCCTGTCTGGCACAGAGAGATAGTATATGATCCGCAGACAGGTGGTGGTTTACTTGCGGCCGTATCGGAAAGTCATGGGAACAGCCTTGTGAAAGCATTGAGAGACAGTGATGTACAAAGTGCATGTATTATTGGTAAGGTCAATACCCTTCAGAATTCCCTTCACCTCATTTTTGGATGATCCGTAAACCAACGCTCTCTTTCCAACCCGTCTTTTCTTTTTGATGAATTCGAATATTGTAACAGTTCAGCAAATGACCCTGGCGCTTTTCTTGGTGTCAGGTGTCAGGAGAAAGAAAGACTGGAAATGCACTCTTTGCTCAAGCATAATAGTTTTTTTTGACCTCAAGTCCCTTTCCATACACATAACTCTTTATGCCACTGCATTCTTTGTTGAACCTGAAACCAGACACTTGAAACCTGTGAACATTGAACCCGTGAACGGCTACAAAGTTTCTTAGAAGCTTTTTATAAAGAGTTGCTTCATCGGCAATCAAATGTGGTGAAAGCTGTCTAACACTTTGAGGAAACGGGAAACATCCTCACTGTTGTTATAAAAGTGAGGAGACAGACGGATAATATTGTCTCTCAATGAGACCATGATGCTGTTTTCATTGAAGTATCTCCAAAGGAGAGCCGGGTTTGAAGAAGGAACAAAACTCACAATCCCAGATCGTCCATTCCTTTCTTTGGGCGTGATTATTTTCACCTTTCTGTCTTCTAATTCCTGCAAGAGAATATCGGTAAGGGTCAATACATTTTTGTGGATTCTTCTTACTCCAACCTCAAAGAGGAGCTCAATGGCGGATCCCAGGCAGTATATACCGGCCACATTCATGGTTCCGGGTTCGAATCTGAGAGCATCAGGTTTGAGGTTGAAATGAATCCTAAAAAAATCCTCTTCATCTCCTACGCTTTTCCACCCCACTCGATCCGGATGAATCAAGTGATTGACATCCTTTGAAATAAAGAGGCAGCCGCACCCCATTGTACTCAAGAGCCATTTATGTCCGCCTGCAGTTAAAAAATGGATACCCAATTTCTTGACATCCATCGGGATGAAACCCAGACTTTGGATAGCGTCAACACAAAAAAGGATCCCTTTCTTTTTACAGAACTCCCCCAAAGCATCTAAATCACAGTAAAAACCGGATAAAAAATCAACTGAACTGACCGAAATAAGCCTGGTTCTTGGGCTGAGTACACTTTCTATGTCCTGTATAGAGTACCTTCCTTCTTTTTTAGGGATAAATCGGACAGTGACTCCTTGCCGTTCCAAATTCATCCAGGGATATATATTCGCAGGAAAATCCGCTTCAGGAACGAGTACTGCATCTCCTTTTTTCCATTGAAGACCAGATGCAACGGTGCTCAATCCCTCTGAAGTGCTTCCGACAAAGGCAATTTCATTGACGTCTGCATTAATGAGCTTGGCAAAGAGACCTCGCACCTCTCTCACCCTTTGCTCCCAGTGGGGATATCGTGCAATACCATAGTAGCTGAATTCACGAAAAAGAGACTCCATTACGTTTGTAACCCGAGTGGGCAAAGGCGAAACAGCCGCATGGTTCATGAAGGCATATCGTTCAGTTATGGGAAATTCAGAACGATATGTATCGAGGTCGGACAAACTTCTTCTCCTTTTTCCATTAATATTCATAAGTTGAGATGTGTCAATCCAGGGTCGACACAAATTTGATTCATTTCTCGTCATATTTTAGCTTTTTGAAAAGAGTCGCTTTAACGGCAATCAAATTTTAATGCGTGTACTGTCTAAGCGTATTAGTGAGCGTAAAGGAAGAATAGTATATCGCCATTCAATTTAGTATCTCCATTCCAGCTTATTTCAGACACACAATATGAGATAATTCCCTGTTCTTTCTTAACGCTCACTCAGATGCTCAGACAATACACACATTATAATTTGACCGCCGTTAAAGCTTGCATATAACTTTTTATTTCTTACAGCTAAAATAATAACATTTCTCTTATTATACATCTTTATGAAAGTCAAGGACTTTGCCTGGAGGTTTTCTAGAATTGCCTTGTAATTATGGAAGTTGTAGGCTAGTATGACGCAAATACAATGAGTATTCCATTTGATCGGAGCCTTTTCAACCATGACAGCATATCTCGACAATGCCGCCACCTCTTTTCCTAAACCCGATACTGTGTACCAGGCAGTTTCCGATGTTCTTCAAAATATTGGTGGAAGTTCAGGCAGAGCGGGTCATCGATGGTCTCAGGAAGCCAGTCGTATCATCTCGAATGTAAGGAAGACCATTGCGACTTTTTTCGGCATACAGACTCCATCAAACATTGTGTTTACAAAAAATGGTACGGAAGCTCTCAACTTGGGCATTAAAGGTCTCCTCAAACAAGGAGATCATGTGATTACTACCTCAATGGAACATAATTCAGTGCTCCGGCCATTGAGATCATTGGCAAATAAAGACATAGAAACCACAGTGGTACGATGCTCAAAAGAGGGATATCTGGATCCGGATGACATGAAAAAGGCCATTAAAACAAATACACGATTAATAATAATGACTCATGCTTCCAATGTGACGGGCGCTCTTCTCCCTGTTGAGGAAGCAGGACGGATTGCCAAAGCTGAAAATATTGTCTTTATGGTGGATGCTGCTCAGTCTGCCGGCGTGGTCAATATAGATGTGGAAAAGCAGGGAATAGACTTATTGGCCTGTCCCGGTCACAAGGCATTACTTGGTCCACAGGGAACTGGCTTTCTCTATGTTCGGGATGGTATCGAGTTACACCCTTTACTGGACGGAGGAACAGGATGGAATTCAGAGGAAGATACTCAACCGGAATCCATGCCTGAAAAGTTTGAAAGCGGCACATTGAACACCTTGGGCCTGAATGGTTTAAGGGCCGGAGTGAATTTTATTGAAATACAAGGTATAGAAAGAATCAGAAAACATGAGAAAGACCTGATCCATGAGCTGACCCGAAGATTGAGTGCTTTTGAAGAAATCATTTTTTATGGGCCATCAGACAGTAAAAAGAAAACGGGTATATTGTCATTCAACATAAAGAACGTCAATCCTGAGGAAGTGGGTTTTATCTTGGACAGTGTTTACAATATACTCGTTCGGGTAGGGCTTCACTGCGCTCCTGAAGCCCACAAAACCATAGGAACATTTCCTGAGGGCAGTGTCAGGGTGAGTCCCGGTTACTTCAATGGATCGGATGAGATCGACATACTTTGTGAAGCAGTGGAAGAGATAATCGGGCGGCTTTGATAATTGGGGGGATTAGGAATTGAGAGATTGAGGAATTGCCATGATTATTCTGGGAATAGAATCATCTTGTGATGAGACCGCTGCAGCCATTGTTGTGGACGGCAAAAGAATACTTTCCAATATCATTAACTCACAAATAAGTATACACAGCAAGTACGGTGGGGTGGTTCCGGAACTCGCGTCCAGGAAACATGTTGAATCTATTCTGCCGGTGATTCAAGAGGCCCTTTCAAAAGCCAATCTTTCACTCAATGACATTGAGGGGATTGCCGTAACCCAGGGGCCTGGCCTGGTTGGATCTTTATTGGTTGGAATATCAGTGGCCAAGTCAATCGCCTACGTAAAAAATATACCTTTGATTGGAGTAGATCATGTCAAAGGCCATATCTTTTCCATCTTTTTAGAAAATGATGAGCTTGACTTTCCCTTTTTATCCCTAGTGGTCTCCGGCGGACACACAAGCTTGTATATGGTTCATGGGATAGATCGTTGCAATTTATTGGGACAAACCAGAGATGATGCTGCCGGAGAGGCCTTTGACAAGATTGCCAAACTCTTGGAATTGGGATACCCTGGAGGGGTGGTAATCGACAAATTGGCGAAAAAAGGAGACCCCGGGGCAATTCATTTTCCCAGGGCATTCATATCAAAAGATTCTTTGGATTTCAGTTTCAGTGGAATAAAAACTGCTGTATTACATTATGTAAGAGCCCATCCATGGACTGAGATAACCGCCCGAATGAATGATATAGCAGCAAGTTTTCAAGAAGCCGTAGTCGATGTCCTGGTGAAAAAGACAGTTCAAGCGGCCCTGAACAACAAGGTTGAATCCGTAGTTCTTGCTGGTGGAGTGGCATCTAATTCCAGACTGCGCGGTCAAATGACAAATACGGCAAAAGAAAAGGGATTGAGGATATGTATCCCCTCACCAATTTTATGTACTGACAATGCGGCAATGATATCGGTTGTTGGTGATTACTTTCTAAAACGTGGCGTTACATCCTCTATGGATCTAAACGCTGTGTCAAGATGGCCGAAATAGTATGATCTCCCAGATGAATCAGTTGAAAAAATATAAAATTAGTCCGAAGAAAAGATTGGGCCAGAATTTCCTGTTGGATGAAGAGATTCAAGAAAATATAATCAGTTTTTGTGAATTCACACAAGATGATTCAGTTGTTGAGATAGGAGCCGGGTTAGGCGCTCTTACAACAAAACTGGCCCCAAAGGTCAAAGAAGTATTTGCCGTAGAATTGGATACTCAACTGGCAGATCTGCTGAAAAGAAGAATAGTCCAGCACGAAAATGTCCATGTAATGAACCATGATATTCTCTCGTTGGATGTTTCTCGTTTTACCCGAAATAATAACGAGAGATTAAAGATCTTGGGCAATATACCATATAATATTTCATCACCTTTGATCTTTAAACTGCTGGAAAGCAGTGTTTTTTTATCGATGGCCGTTTTGATGTTCCAGAAAGAGGTTGCGGACAGGATAGTCGCTCGACCGGGGACCAAGAGTTACGGAGTATTGTCAGTCTTCTGCCAGGTCAATGCAGCAGTTTCCAGGGAACTTGTAGTGCCTCAATACCATTTTTATCCTCAGCCCAAAGTGAATTCCGCAATAGTGAAATTTGTTTTTTTTAAGACACCTCTAATGGATATTAAGGATGAACGTGTCTTCAGAAGGATTGTGAAGACAGCTTTTGCACAGAGAAGAAAGACCTTGAAAAATACCTTAAAGAACTCCCTTGGTTTTGACATCCCTTTTGAGAAGGTTTTACGAGCTCTCAAAAAATGTGAGATTGATCCCCAGCGCAGAGGAGAGACTCTCAACCTAAATGAGTTTAGAGAACTCAGTAATTATCTTAGCGAGTGACATATCCACGACTCTCTCTGCGACAACTCGCACAACATTTGCATCCCGTTACACAATTTCATATCCATTCACGGTGAGCAGTTCAATGAGAACCGTGAATTTTCCGTTTTCAAATTTAAAACCTTCGCTTTTCAGACGAAAAAATTTAGCAAGTGCCCATATACCGGCGTAGGAGAAGTCGGAATTCAGGAGACTGGAGACAGATGCATTGAAAAACCGTGAACCGTAAACGGGCAACTGTGAACTGCTGTTTTTTTACGCACACACTTACTCACTGGGCAAAGAAGACCCATTACCGACAAATCAATAGACTTTTCAAGTATTGTCTATTTTATTTGACAAAAAAAGTCTCTTTCTTTATTCTTGTTACATTTTACCATTTGCCTGGCATTGACACTCTCTTCATACTCATATAGCCGAATTCAAGGGGTTTCAAATGGTCAGGTACATCTCAAGAAAGAAAGGAGGTGAGTATTTACAAGCTTTTTCAACTGGTTTAAAGAAAGTATGTACAACAAAAATAGAATTATAGAAAGGAAATCCACTTATGGGAAGAAGATTCTATGTTGGCTTGATCATGATGTTCATTTTAGCGTTAATGCTTCATGATCAGTGCTTTGCTGAAGATGTGAGAGGTGTTGATGATTCTGAAATCAAAATAGGGGTCATATATGACCAGACAGGACCGGCAACTCCGGTAACTGTTCCGGCTTCAAAGGCATTCAAAAACTACTTCCGCTGGGTGAATGAAAAGGGTGGAATCAATGGGAGGAAAATCAAGCTGATCATCGAGGACGATAGATATTCAATCCCTGCAACCATATCCGCATATAAGAAACTTTTATTGAAGGACAAAGTACTCGTATTAATGGGACCCGCATCGAGTCATGGGATTTTTGCTCTGACTTCTGCAATCATTAAAGACAAGGTACCCTGTGTTATTCCCCCATCATCGGACAGAGTAGTCGTGCCGCCTAAACGATACATGTTTGCCAGTGGCCCAACCTATACGGATCAGATTCAACTCATATATCAGTATATGGTGAGAGACTTGAAGATAAAAAAACCCAGAATTGCTTTTGTATACAATGATACGGAGCATGGCAAACTCGGTTTAAAAGCAGCACAGAAATACAAGGATAAATACGGCATTGAAATAGTTACTATTGAGATTGTGAATCCGGGCGTATTGGATGCTACTTCTCAAGCTCTCAAAATAAGAAAAGTAAAGCCTGATTTTGTTGTTATGCACCTTCTTGTAGACAATTCCATTGTAACAATGAAATCTGCAATGAAAATGGGAATAAAGGGCATTGGGTTTTTGGGCACCCAATACACGTGCACTGAAGATACCATAAAGGTTGCAGGAAAAGCGGCAGTGAATTATAAGGGCATTGCAATATACAGTTCTTGGTACGACAAAGGTCCCGGCATGGAAGAGATGAGAAATGCAACATTGAAGTATCATCCTGGGACGGAAAAGCCATATAGACCCAAGGCATATACTCAAGGTTGGGGTGATGCCACAATCCTTGCAGAAGGAATAAAGAGAGCCGGCAGAAACCTCAGTGGCGAGAGACTGGTAGACTCTTTGGAAACCATAAAGAATTTCGACATGAGAGGTTTGTGCGGACCTGTGACCTTCGGACCTGACAACCACAAAGGGTCAAGATATGTGAAGGTATACAAGGCTGATGTCGATGGGGGGCTTCTGAAACCCGTATCGGACTGGATTGATTTGGAGAAATGAAAAGTTAAAGATTGTTCATCACAGAAGTTCCAAGCAAAAGCCTCGTAAAGGTGCATTTTCCTTCAGTTCTCACCTGGTTTTTTAAGTATTCAGGGCAAATTGTTCACATGTGAATTTTGTAAATATGAATGCCCTGAATACTTACACAACAGAATTCCCATAAAAACAATATGAGATGTACATCCTCAAAATATTATTTCCAAATGGAGATTTCAGGTTTTAGGTATCAGCGAAATATTGGAAATAATCCTGTTGCTCTGACGTCTGACATCCTAAGATTTCAATTTTCAAATAAAAAAGGCAGCGACCATCAGACTGATATGAATTTACATTTCCGCTTATGTAAATGCCTTCTGGAAACCCCATATGTGCATTGCAATGGGGAGTTAATTGTTATGTTATCCAAAAGAATCCTAAAGTATTTAATGAACAGAACCGATCTACTGAAAAATACAAAAATTGTAAATACATACAAAGATTATGTGATATCTGCATCGAAAAGCAATGGCATAATTTTTGCAATGATATTGAAAAACGGATGCTTATAGCTCCTATCATTGATGTGTATTGCTCATTTTGTAGTTTTTTAGCAACTTTCCCATCATCCCTTCATATATGCTTTTGCTAAATATCTTAATACGTTACGAAATGCAAAGGAGAATTATATAAGCACAGGTCACAATAACCCAAATTGGGATCGGTGCAGAACGTTTTCTCATGATGCTCTCTTTTTTCGCATGATATGATAAAATATGCTTTTTCCAGGAGAATAGATGGCTGGAGGACTGGGCGATCTCCTCGTCAAAAAAAATCTGATTTCAGAAGAACAGCTTAGGAAAGCCCTTGAACAACAGAGGATTCACGGGGGGCGGCTTGGGCAACACCTCGTCAAATTGGGTTTTATGGATGAGGGTGACCTCACATCCTTTCTCAGCACCCAGTATCAAGTTCCATCGATAAACCTTTCTGAATTTGAAGTTGATCCTGATATTATAAAGATCATACCCGACGACATTGTTCATAAGTACCAGATAATGCCTGTGAGTAAAAGTGGGTCAACTCTGGTTGTTGCAATAGCGGACCCTTCAAATGTATTTGCCATAGATGACGTCAAATTCTTGACAGGCCTGAACATCGAAGCCGTTGTTACTTCAGAAAGTGCAATCAAGACTGCTATAGACAAGCACTATGATTCTTTTGCATCTCTATCTGATGTAATGTCCGACTTTGATGATGCCGGAGTTGAATTTGTTCGGGACGAGGAGAAGGTTGACCTCAGTGAGCTTGAAAAGGCCACGGAAGAGGCACCGGTGGTTAAGTTAGTGAATCTCGTCTTGACCGATGCAATTAAGAAAGGTGCCAGTGACATCCATGTTGAGCCCTATGAAAAGTCATTCAGAGTGAGGTTTCGAATAGACGGGATTTTACATGAAATAATGAAGCCCCCCATGAGTTTAAAGAATGCGATCATATCTCGTATAAAAATCATGGCTAAATTAGATATTGCCGAGAGGAGACTGCCGCAAGACGGAAGGATTAAACTGAAGATGGGAAGAGGGAGAGAGATGGACTTCAGAGTATCAGTTCTTCCTACTCTCTTCGGAGAAAAGGTCGTCCTTCGTCTATTAGACAAATCGAACTTGCAACTTGATATGACCAAACTGGGATTTGAAGAAAAGGCATTGGAGGATTTCAAGACGTCCATTTACAAGCCTTATGGTATGGTGTTGGTGACAGGTCCCACAGGAAGTGGAAAGACGACAACTCTGTATTCGGCATTATCTGAGTTGAATAAAATATCCTCCAATATATCCACTGCTGAAGATCCGGTAGAATTCAATCTCCCGGGTATCAATCAAGTCCAGATGCATGAGGATATAGGGCTCACTTTTGCCTCTTCTCTTCGGTCCTTCTTGCGCCAAGACCCGGATATTATTATGGTTGGAGAAATAAGAGATTTTGAAACGGCGGAAATAGGTATTAAGGCTGCTCTCACCGGTCATTTGGTGTTGAGCACTCTCCATACCAATGATGCACCCGGAACAGTCAATAGACTTTTGAACATGGGAATTGAGCCGTTCTTAGTAGCATCTTCTGTGAACCTTATTCTGGCTCAGAGATTGGCTCGCAAGATATGCCTGGAATGTAAAAAGCCTTTAGAGGTTCACCATTCTACATTATTGGATCTTGGGATTCCAAAAGAAGAAGTGGGAGATATAACCTGCTACTCTGGAACCGGTTGTATGAACTGCAGCGATACAGGATACAGAGGGAGAATAGCGATGTACGAAGTGATGCCTATAAATGAAGAGCTCAAAGAATTGATTTTAGATGGGGCTTCTGCCTCTGAAATAAAGACAAGGGCAATGGCTTCAGGGATGAAAACTCTCAGGCAGAGTGGTATCACTAAATTGAAAGAGGGCATCACAACTATAGAAGAGGTATTCAGAACTACAATCGGTGATGAATAACTGACCATTAATTTGGTTTTAAGGAGATTGGCTATGCAAGTATATGTATGGGAAGGGAAGTCTGCTCAGGGCAAGATTCAGAAAGGAGAAACCGAGGCAGTTTCCGAATCTGCAGTACGGATGCAACTTCGAAAGCAGAGGATAATGCCTACCAAGATAAAGAAAAAACCTAAAGATCTTTTTGAAAATGTTGCTCTATTCCAACCTAAGGTTACAGAAAATGACTTGGTTGTCTTTACCCGCCAGTTTGCTACTATGATAGATGCGGGGCTTCCTTTGGTTCAGGCACTGGACATACTCGCTTCCCAACAGGAGAATAAAACCTTTAAGAAGATACTCTCACAGATAAAAGATGATGTTGAAGGAGGTTCCACCTTCACTGATGCCCTGAAGAAACATCCGAAGTTATTTGATGAGCTCTTTGTCAGCCTGGTCGCAGCAGGTGAAACAGGGGGTATACTGGATTCAATTCTCCATCGACTGGCAGGATATATAGAAAAAGCAATAAAGTTAAAAAAACAGGTCAAGGGAGCCATGGTCTACCCTGCAAGCATTATGGGCGTTGCAGTCATCGTTGTTTTTGTGCTGCTTGTATTTGTTATTCCTGTTTTTGCTAAAATGTTTGCAGAATTTGGAGCGGCCCTTCCTGCTCCAACCCAAGTAGTGATCAACATAAGTAACTTTATAAAAAGCAGTATCTTTTACATAGTGGGCGGTCTTGTCGTATTTGCTATTGGTCTAAAAAGATATTACGGCACTGAGAATGGAAGAGCCATCATCGATGATTTGATCTTGAAGTTTCCAGTAGTTGGGCCTTTGATAAGGAAAGTGGCTGTTGCCAGATTTACGAGAACATTGGGCACTATGGTCTCAAGCGGTGTACCCATATTAGATGGCCTTGATATCACTGCAAAGACCGCCGGCAACAAGACAGTAGAGAAAGCAGTGTATCATGCAAAGGCAGGTATCAGTGAAGGAAAAACCATAGCAGAACCTTTGGCGGAAAGCGGCGTTTTTCCTCCCATGGTTGTCAGGATGATATCTGTTGGAGAATCTACAGGTGCTCTGGACGCAATGTTGACGAAGATATCGGATTTTTATGATGAGGAAGTGGATGCCTCAGTAAGCACCTTGACCTCATTATTGGAGCCAATGCTTATGATTTTTCTCGGAGTAATTCTCGGTGGGTTAGTAATTGCATGTATCTCCCTATATTCAAGATGGCTGGAGCTATCGGCTAAGATACGATTTCATACTTTTTTAATATGGAACCACATTCCTCCTAAATCCTCCTTCATATAGGGGGATTTAAAGTTTTTATACACTAAATTGTGACCTGTGCTGTGAGCCAAATTCGCTGATTGACAGCTGCCTGCTTCGTTTACTTTTATAACTTCAAGCTTCGATCATGCTGCAAGTATAAAGGGATTCTCACATTTAATGTCAATATGAATCCAAACTTGATCCTTGCGAATAAGTAAATAATCAAAGCAAGCAGTCGACGCTTACCGCAACTGTGCCTCACCGCACACGTAACATGTTACAAAAGTTCAAAAGCCCCCATATGAGCATATCCCCGGCCTTTGTCTTTATATTTGCCCTCCTCACTTCAATTCTTTTATCTTGACTCCAGGTGGAAAGTGCGGTACTCTCCGTAAGTTAAATTGTTTATACAATGAAAGGCAAAAGATGAAAGAAGAGAGTCAACTCGTATTGCAGAGAATACGAAAAACGGAGGATCTCAGGGGAGAAGGCATAGATCCTTTTACCAATAAATTTAAAGCGGTCCATGTTGTACAAGAGGTTTTGGATGCATTTCAAAAAAAGAGTAGTGAGGATTTAGACAAGACAGAAAAAGTCTTTTCCCTTGCCGGAAGACTCATGTCGATTCGAAACTTTGGAAAATCCGTTTTCGTCCATATCCAGGACAGAACAGGAAAGATCCAGGCATATATACGTAAAGATATTGTCGGAAATGACAACTTCAGGATCTTTAAGAAATTCGATATTGGAGATTTCATTGGTATCATTGGCACCCTTTTTCGCACCAATAGTGGCGAATTGACAATAATGGTCAAAAAAG